>NZ_JBNLYC010000021.1:0-51064 GCF_050172015.1 Bacillus sp. GMa5/1
ATATTTTTATTTTTAAAATAGAACAGTAATAAAGAATGTAACAAGTAAGAGATAAACTTGAAAAAGAGGTTTCAAAGAATGAGTCTTTTCATAAAGAAAGCAATGGATGAAGAAAAGAAAAAAGTATTGAATCAAACTTTAGGAGCGATTGATTTAACTCTTTTAGGTATTGGAGCAATTATTGGTACAGGTATTTTCGTATTAACTGGTATTGTAGCAGCGAAACATGCTGGTCCGGCGATTGTATTATCTTTTGTATTAGCGGCAATTATATGTGCATGTGTAGCTTTCTGTTATGCTGAATTTGCATCTACAGTTCCAGTTTCGGGAAGTGTATATTCATATACATATATGACACTAGGTGAGATTTTTGCATTTATAGTTGGCTGGTGTGTTATGCTGGAGTATTTATTAGCGACTTCTGCGGTTGCAGCAGGCTGGTCAGCATATTTTCAGTCATTGCTACTAGGTTTTAATATTCACATTCCTACCATTTTTGCTTCGGCACCAGGAATGGGGAAGGGTGGAATCATTGATTTACCAGCAGTTCTTATTATTTTAGTTGTTACATTTTTATTAAGCCGTGGTGCAAAAGAAAGTGCACGAATAAATAATATAATGGTTATTATTAAACTGGCTGTTATTGTAGGGTTTATTGTTGTAGGGACACAATATGTAAGACCAGAGAATTGGCAACCATTTTTACCGTTTGGTTTTCACGGTGTGGTAGGAGGCGCTGCTACTGTATTTTTTGCTTTTTTAGGATTTGATGCAGTTGCAACAGCCGCAGAAGAAGTGAAGCGTCCACAACGTAACGTGCCAATTGGGCTACTTGTTTCCTTGTTCATTTGTACGGTTCTATATGTAGGTGTTTCATTCGTGTTAACTGGAATGGTTCCGTTTACGGAATTAAATGTTGCTGATCCGGTTGCATATGCGTTGCGCACTGTAGGAGAAGATAGAATTGCTGGGTTGTTATCGGTGGGAGCGATAGCAGGTCTAACAACAGTTCTGTTAGTAGCTATGTTTGCATTTGTTCGTGTATCTTACTCGATGAGTCGAGATGGACTGTTACCAAAAAGACTTTCAAGTGTCCATAAACGTTTACAAACTCCATTTTTTAATACGTGGGTTACAGGTATACTAGCAGCTTTATTAGCGGGATTAGTGGATTTGAATTTATTAGCTAATTTAGTGAATATGGGAACGATAACAGCATTTGTGTTTGTATCTATAGCTGTCATTGTATTAAGAAAGACACATCCTAATATGAAGAGGCCATTCCGTGCCCCTCTAGTACCTTTTTTACCTATCGTTTCAATAGTAAGTTGTATATATTTGGCATTGAACCTTTCTAAGCTTACTTTAATTAGTTTTGTGGCATGGATTATAATAGGGGTTTTCATATATTTTGTATATGCTAAAAAACATAGTAATGTTAGAAATAGAAATAAAGTATAGTCCATTGAAATAATACTTGTAATGGAAATGAAAACACGCTACTTATTCATATAAGAACAAGTAGCGTGTTTTTTCTATTTAATAATCCCATTTTCTAAAATTTTAATAGTTGGTGCCACTTTCACATTAGCTTTTGAAAAGGCACACGGCCAATCATCTTCGACTTGTTTCCATTCTTTATATTGAAACGCTCTCGCATAATCACCAAATCCGAATGGATCAAGTTGCTGTTTTTGAATGTTGTGGATTAAATCGTTCAAATCTTTGTTTAGTTGTTTTGTAATAAGAGAAGTTAATTTCTTTCTATCTTTGTCTATATCCATATTGAATGTAAGTTCAGAGACAGCAATTTTCAAATCCATTTTAACATGAAATTTGAAGTGGTTATCGCTATAATCTGTATGGATATCACGATCCATGCTAAGAACATTTATTGTTACGAAATCGCCGCCATCGGTATCTTTTAAATCACTATTACTTTCAACTGAAGTAGAAGGGATTTTCAATGTAAGCGAAACCGGTGTATTCGCTTTCTTTTGTAACAAAAGAAGAAGGGCGCTTTCATAACGATTTAATGACATTTTATAAATTCCGCGAGAAGTTAATAGCGCGGAACCAGTAACGATAACATCCTTTTTACCTTTTTTTATTTCTGAAATAGCAGGTGTTATACCTTTATTAAACGTTTGCCTGTGAAATTCATGGAATGTCGTAAAAACGGTCCGATTGTACAGTTTGTTCGTATTAATTAAATCTGTTAAATACTCGGGAAGGGCAGGCTTATCTTTAAAGTTATTATATATAACTGAAGAAATTGGACCGTCTACTGCAACCATGCGCATGTTTCCAGTGTTTTTAGGATCACGATACCAAACATCAAGGTAAGGCATAGCCCCTTCTTGTTTTAAAAAATTTGTGCTAAATAAAATGAGCTGTAACTTTTCTGTAGATACTAAACCGCCACTTGAACTATTAAACGTTGCTTTTGCTTCTCGAGGTGTACGTACTTTCGCTTCATGTGTTTCGTACTTTTTTTCTACATCTTCATTAAAAATAGGATTTACGTGGTACACAATTAATTTTCCTTTTGCTTTTGCATCAAAGCCGTAAATTAATGAAATCGATTGTTTTTCTAAGTCGAGTCGATCTCCACAGCCTGTTAAAAAGGTTATGAGAAAGTAAAGTATAGTGAAATGAATAAAGCGCCTCATTTAAACTCTTCTCCTTTTCCAATGCTGATAAAGTGTCATGTATAAGAGAAATACGACCGGGAATAGAAAAACGATAAAATAACTTGCAGTTCCCCAAAATTCTCGCAACGCACTTATTTGGTAAGAGGAAGGGATATAAAAGAATAAGATGAAGATACACCCGAATAATAAACCATAAATAGGTAATGAACTCCTTTTTTTGTTAAGTAATTGATTGATTCCATCTGAAGCAGTAAAAATATAAGGAATGCAAGAATCAAAAATAATAAAGAGATAAAATGACAAAAAGATAATTTCAAATCGCTCAAGAAATGAGAAGTGAAATGGTGTAACAAGAGAAAGAGTCGGCCATAAAAACTTAGTTATACCATCTGGGCTAAAATAAAGGAAAGAAACGAACGTCACTTGCAGGTAAACGAATAAAGTAATCAAATTCGCAAGAACAATCCCTTTTTTTGCAGATGATTTATTACTGAGGTAAGGATAAAGGACGAATGCAAACTCAAATCCGAGAAAGGCAATAATAGTTGATTTTACTGTGTTGAAAACTGGTATCCATCCCTCTTTAAGGAGAGGAAGAAGATAAATCCAATGCCCATCTTTAAGTGGGATAAATAATAGTAATGGCATCCAGAGTGTAAATAAGACAGTAAAAACAGCATAGCGGCTAATAATAAGAACACCTTTACATGCGAGCATTACCATTGGAATAGATAATAGCATCATGATTAAAAACATTGGAGATCTAGGCAAAATCCAAATGTGAATAACGTATAAGAGGGAAAAAATTAAAGAAACCGCTGCAAGAACAGCATATAAAATCCAAAAAATCATTCCTACTCTTCCTAACCATTTTCCAAGATAACGAGTTAGCACATCAAGTAAATGGTAACCAGGATGCTTCTCCATGATTTTTACAATACATAGACTGACTAAAGTAGTGATAGCGCATCCTATAATAATAGACATCCAGCCATCTGTATTCGCCCCTTGGGCCACTTCACGTGGCAGTGTAAGTACACCGAATCCTACTTGAACACCACTAATCGTTAAAATGTATTGAAATAAACTAATCTCCCTCTTTACACGCTTTGTCACTTATCTTCCTCCTTTTCTTCTATATCCGGTTGTCGATTTTCTTGTTTTAAGTTAAGGGATAGTGGTCGTTTCTTCATTAGTTTCCATGGCAAACGCACAAGAACGTCTTTTAAATCCGTAGCAAATGATGGAGAAAAAGGACTACCGTAAGGAACACCAAGTGATTCCATAGAAAGAATATGGATGATGATAACTGACATTCCAACCATAATTCCAATGACTCCGAATAAAGAAGCGATTATCATCATTGGAAAGCGAAGAATCCGAACTCCTGCTGACATTTCCAGATTGGGAATGATAAAAGAAGCGACTGCGGTAATAGATACGACGATAACCATAACATTACTTACGATTCCTGCTTGAACTGCAGCTTGTCCAATAACAATCCCTCCTACGACGCCAATTGTTTGTCCGACGGGACCGGGAAGTCGAACTGCAGCTTCGCGTAGCATTTCAAGTACTAATTCCATCAAAAGTGCTTCTAATATAGGCGGAAAAGGAATTTTGGCTCGAGATTCTCCAATTGTTAACAATAATTTAAGTGGAATTACTTCATAATGAAAGGAAATCATAGCAATATAAAGAGCAGGAGCAAATATTGCAATAAATAGTCCAGTGAAACGAAGGAGTCGTATAAAAGATGGAATCATAGGTCTGAAGCTGTAATCATCTATCGTCTGAAAAAAGGATGAAAAGGTCATAGGTCCTATTAATACGCCTGGTGAGCGATCTACAATAACGGCAATTCGCCCATCTAGAATATGATGTGCTGTTGTGTCAGGACGTTCAGTTATTGATAATTGCGGAAAGAGAGTAAAGGAATTATCTTCAACAAATCCCTCTAATTCACCAGTAGTAAGAATCGCATCAACTTTTACTGACTCGATACGGGATGCCATTTCTTTTACGACATTTTCGTTCGCAACATCTGCTAGATAAAGCAAAAAAACCTTTGAAGTAGCTCGTTCACCAACAGTGAATTCCTTCACTTTCAATTCGCGATTTGGAATATATCGACGAATAAGTGCAAGGCTGTCGCTCGCTACTTCATTAAATCCTTCGTGTGAGCTTTTTATGGAGCTCTCTGTTGTAGGTTCTTCAATGCTCCTTTTTGGTGCCGCTTGCGTATCAAGCTCTAAAGCGGATAGTTGCCCGTTTATAAATAAAATACTTTTGCCGTGTAAAAGAGATTGTTCAATGTCTGTCCACTGTTGAACTTTTTTAATATTTCCGATAGAAACAGAGGCTTCCCAAAAATCGTCTTCATTCCACTCTTTAAATAAGAGAGGACGAAGAATGTTTACGTTAATAACAGTTTTGTCTACAAGTCCTTCCATATATATAAGTGCAGCTTCCTGTCCGTTTTTTAATG
The DNA here is from genome assembly GCF_050172015.1 of Bacillus sp. GMa5/1. NCBI lineage: Bacteria > Bacillati > Bacillota > Bacilli > Caryophanales > Bacillaceae > Bacillus > Bacillus sp. GMa5/1. Next base: position 5,143 of record NZ_JBNLYC010000021.1, read on the forward strand.
GAAAAGTGCGTGTTATTAATTCTGGAATACCGCTAAACAGTTTGGACAAGTGCTTTAAATTAAGGGAAAGGGAAGAAGAGATAGATTTATTTAATGTGTGATTAGCTTGCTCTTTGGTAGAAAAAGATTTTTCACCACGAATCCATTTATTAAAAGACCCCATTTGTTCGCTTACTCCTTGTTATGTTTTATATGGGTTATTATGGATAGTTACAAGCTGACATATGCGTAGTTTAAATTTTATATTGTATATTTTTAACTTTAACGCTATAATTATAGTGTTAAAGATGGAATCGTGATATGACCTGTTATGAATCTATCGTTTTATTTATGAATAAATGGATTGGTATTTTAGCAAGATGTGCTAATAAACTACTCCACCATGATGATAGCGTGCCAAAAATGTGGTGCGTATATTTTCGTGGTGGAGTTTTTTTATTCTCAAAAAGGGGGAAAGACCATGAATGACAACATGGTTCATATTACAATTGACGGAAAAAAGTATACAGCGGAGCCTGGTTCGACGATATTGGGTGTTATTAATGAGAACGGGATTGAACATCCGCAAATTTGTTACGTGCCAGAAGTAGATCCTATTCAAACATGTGACACTTGTATTGTAGAAGTTGACGGAAAGTTAATGCGTTCTTGTTCGACGATAGCAACGGAAGGTATGAACATTGAACGTGCTTCTGTTCGCGCAAAAGAAGCACAAACAGAGGCGATGGATCGGTTACTAGAAAATCATTTATTATACTGTACAGTATGTGACAACAACAATGGGAACTGTAAACTGCATAATACAGCAGAATTAATGGAAATCGAACATCAAAAATATCCGTATGAACCGAAAGTAGATGTAAGTGAAGTTGATATGACGCATCCGTTTTATCGCTATGATCCTAATCAATGTATTGCATGCGGTCAATGCGTTGAGGTGTGTCAAAACTTACAAGTAAATGAAACGTTATCGATAGACTGGGAAGCGGAACGCCCACGAGTTATTTGGGATGAAGGAGTAAATATTAATGATTCTTCATGCGTTAGCTGTGGTCAATGTGTAACGATTTGTCCTTGTAACGCTTTAATGGAGAAAACGATGCTCGGTGAAGCTGGATTTATGACGGGATTAAAACCAGATATTCTTGAACCGATGGTAGATTTAATTAAAGAAGTTGAGCCTGGGTATAGCGGTATTTTTGCGGTATCAGAAGTGGAAGCGGCCATGCGTGATACTCGTACGAAGAAAACGAAAACAGTATGTACATTTTGTGGTGTAGGTTGTTCGTTTGAAGTGTGGACGAAGGGGCGTAAAATCCTTAAAGTACAGCCATCTTCAGATGCACCAGTTAACGCAATTTCCACTTGTGTAAAAGGGAAATTTGGTTGGGATTTCGTAAATTCTAAAGAACGAATAACAAAACCTTTAATTCGTAAAAATGGAACGTTTGTTGAATCTACATGGGAAGAAGCACTGAATGTAGTTGCAAATAAATTAGGCGCTATTAAAGAAGAGTACGGTAAAGGTTCTATTGGATTTATTTCTTCCTCTAAAATTACAAATGAAGACAATTATGTAATTCAAAAATTAGCTCGACAAGTATTTGGAACGAATAATATTGATAACTGCTCACGTTATTGCCAATCACCAGCAACGGATGGTTTGTTCCGTACAATTGGTATGGGCGGTGATGCCGGAACGATTAAAGATATTGCGCAATCTGGTCTTGTTATTATTGTGGGATGTAATCCGACAGAAGGTCATCCTGTTCTAGCTACACGTATTAAACGTGCACATAAATTACACGGACAAAAGTTAATTGTAGCTGATCTTCGTAAAACCGAAATGGCAGAGCGATCAGATGTCTTTATTAGTCCAAAACAAGGAACAGATCAAGTATGGTTAATGGCTGTTACGAAATATATGATCGATCAAGGTTGGCATGATCAGGAATTTATTAATGAGAATGTAAACTTCTTTGAAGATTTCAAAGAGAGCCTAGAAGAATATACACTTGAATATGCAGAAGAAGTAACAGGTATTTCAAAAGAAACACTTATTCAAATGGCTGAAATGATTCGTGATGCAGATGGTACATGTATCCTTTGGGGTATGGGGGTAACGCAAAATACAGGTGGTTCTGATACTTCCGCTGCAATTTCAAACTTACTTCTTGCAACAGGGAACTATCGTCGTCCAGGAGCAGGTGCATACCCACTTCGAGGTCACAATAACGTACAAGGTGCTTGTGATATGGGTACTTTACCAGGATGGCTTCCAGGATATCAGCACGTTACTAACGAAATGGAACGTGTGAAATTTGAAACTGCTTACGGAGTGAAAATTGATAGTGAACCAGGTCTTAATAATATTGAAATGCTTCACGCAATTGACGAAGGAAAAATGAAAGCAATGTATCTTGTCGGAGAAGATATGGCTCTTGTAGATTCTAATGCAAATCATGTACATGAAGTGTTGTCGAGCCTTGATTTCTTCGTTGTGCAAGATGTTTTCCTTTCTAAAACTGCTCAATATGCAGATGTTGTATTACCAGCAGCGCCATCTCTTGAGAAAGAAGGTACTTTCACAAATACAGAGCGCCGTGTCCAAAGATTATATCAAGTTCTTCCTACGCTAGGAGACGCGAAACCAGACTGGTGGATCGTCCAGGAGGTTGCGAATAAACTAGGGGCAAACTGGAATTATAGCCACCCAAGTGAAATCTTTGCTGAAATGGCAAGTTTATCACCATTATTCTCGCAAGCGAACTATGAAGTGCTTGAAGGATGGAACAGTTTCCATTGGGGAAGTTTTGATGGAACAAATACACCACTTCTGTTCCAAGATGGATTTAACTTCCCAGATAAAAAAGCTCGTTTTGCGATTGCTGACTGGGTACGTCCAGCTGAATTTCCAGCTGAGTTCGACCTTCACATTAACAACGGTCGTATGCTTGAGCATTTCCATGAAGGGAATATGACAAATAAATCAACAGGTATTCAAACGAAAGTACCTGGTGTTTTCGTTGAAATCTCTCCAGACCTTGCAAAAGAACGTGGCGTAAAAACAGGTTCGTTAGTTCGTCTTGTCTCTCCTTTTGGAGCATTAAAATTACGTGCACTCGTTACAGATCGTGTAAAAGCGAATGAGTTATATTTACCGATGAACTCTACAGATAACGAAACGGCAATTAATTTCTTAACAGGTCCTGCTGTGGATGTACGTACGAATACACCTGCGTATAAACAAACGAAAGTGCGTATGGAAGTGTTAGAAGTTGATGGCGAAAATCCGATGCCAAAAGCGAACCCACGCAATAAAAAACGTCACCCTCAAGCTGGCATTGAGGTACATCGTAAGTGGGCACGTCCAGGGTATGTGCATTTAACGGATAAGTAGGAGGAGAAAACTATGGCTGCACCTATAAAAATGATTCAAAAACAAGAATTAACTGAGGAAGAAATAAAACAGCAAAAATTAGATGATTTAAAGGAGCTTTTAACTAATAATGAAGAAGCTCTAAATCAGATGTTTAATATAGTAGGGGAATTAAATGACATTGGAATGCTAGAAGCTGCAAATTCTATGCTGAAAGCGAAAGAACCAATTGCAAAGATCGTTCTAGGTCAAGTAACTCGTGAGCCTGTTACAAATTTAATTAATAATATGATGGGTGCTGCAGGGGCGTTAACTGAACTTGACCCAGAACTTACGAAAAAGCTTATAGGTAGTTTATTAGTCGGGCTAGAAGAAGGTAATGAACATCTAGAAAGTAATAAAAAAGTAGGGGTATTCGATCTTATGAAAGTATTGAAAGACCCAGATATTAACCGTGCTATCGGGTTTGGGCTTCATTTCTTAAAAGGTATGGGGAAAGGGTTAAAAGACGAATAAACTTCATGAAGTGAACCTTTCCGCCTAAATATTTGTACGAAATAGTTTGGGCGGAAGGCTCATTTTGGTAAAATATATAATAAAGTAAAATGAGGCTTTTGGGAGGTATGATTGTATGTCAAAAAAAGTACATGAATTTAATGATATGATAAGAAAACTTCGAAAAGAACTTTTCGGAAAAGGACCAGAACGAATTCATACTGTTTTTGCAGAAAATATGGCTATAGCGACTCTTTATGGAAACTTAACACCTACTGAAAAATTTATTTCAAGTACGATGGACGGTGCGGAAATGGTTCATATGGCTAGAACGAAAATGATTCAAGAGGTGTATGCTGTGAATTCACGTGAACATTTGGAGGAACTTGTTGGAGCGAAATTAGTGAATTTGTTTTCAGATATGAAAGTAGAAGAAGATATTGCAGTTTCTGTATTTGTTTTTGATAAAAATATAACGTGAGAGAAGGATACTGATCGTGAAACCGATACAGGTAGAAAGAGAAATCTTTCGTTATGAACAAGGAGCATTTAAACATATAGAGGACAGCATTGTAACAGAGTTTCCTGTCACCATTAAAATGAACGGACAGGAGTTTGTTACAATGGTTAGTACTCCAGAATATATAGAAGATATGGTAATAGGCTTCTTAGCGTCTGAAGGAATCATTCGGAAGTATGAAGATATTGATAGTGTATGGGTGCAGGAGAAAGAAGGATTTGTGCATGTAACAACGACAAAAGTAAATCCGTATTATGAACAAATGCAAAATAAACGCTATATTACGTCTTGTTGTGGTATGAGTAGGCAAGGGTTTGTTTTTGCAAATGATGCACTAAGTGCAAAAAAAATGAAGGGTGTCCATGTACAGGTTGCTGCAGAGGATTGTTTTCGGTTAATGAAAGAAATGCAGCAATCTGCGGATACGTTTCATCATACTGGTGGGGTTCATAATGCAGCTTTATGTGATGTGAATGGTATTATTTTAAGTCGAATGGATATTGGTAGGCATAATGCATTAGACAAAATTTACGGTTATTGTTTAAGAAACGATATTTCTATAAAAGATAAAATCATTGTTTTTAGTGGTCGTATTTCTTCGGAAATATTATTGAAAGTTGCAAAAATCGGTTGTGAAATTATACTATCAAAATCAGCTCCAACTGAGTTAGCTTTGCAACTAGCGGAAGATTTAGGTATTACGACAATAGGATTTATTCGTAATCACTCCTTAAATGTATATACCCATCCAGAACGTGTTTTAAATATAAAATAAAAGTGAGGCAATGAAGATGAAATCAGTTACATTAGACAAGTTGCAACGTCCGTTAAAGGATTTACGCATTTCAGTTACTGATCGCTGTAATTTTCGCTGTCGATATTGTATGCCAGAAGAAATATTTGGTCCTGATTACTCGTTTTTGTCTAATGATAAAATTTTATCTTTTGATGAAATTGAAAGGATAACACGTATTTTCGTTTCTTTAGGTGTGAGAAAATTACGGATTACGGGCGGAGAACCGTTACTTCGAAGAGGGCTTCCAAAGCTTATTGAGCGCCTTAATAAAATTGATGGTGTAGAAGATATCGGTTTAACAACCAATGGATCGTTACTTAAAAAGTTTGCTCCTGATTTATATAAGGCGGGACTATCACGTGTAACAGTTAGCTTAGATTCCTTAGAAGAAGAGCGGTTTTTCTATTTAAATGGTAATAGGAGCAAAGTGCAAAGGGTTCTGGAAGGAATACAGGCTGCAGCTGAAGTTGGAATGAAAATTAAAATAAACATGGTCGTTCAAAAGGGAAAAAACGAACAGGACATTTTGCAGATGGCGCAATATTTTAAGGAAAATAAGCATATTCTTCGTTTTATTGAGTATATGGATGTTGGAAATTATAATGGTTGGGATTTAAAAGAGGTCGTCTCTAAACAAGAAATAGTAGATACGATTCATCAAGTTATGCCGTTAGAACGGATAGAAGCAAATTATTCTGGTGAAGTGGCTACTAGGTATCGTTATATAGGAAGCGATGAGGAAATAGGTATTATTTCATCAGTAACAGATTCTTTTTGCTCATCATGTACGAGAGCTCGTATTTCTGCAGAAGGAAAATTATATACTTGCTTATTTGCTTCTAAAGGAAATGATTTAAGAGAATTGCTTCGTTCTGAACATACAGATGAGGACATTACAGATGTAGTACGCGATATATGGAATAATAGGGAAGATCGTTATTCAGATGAACGCTTAAATCATACAAATAAGAAAACAATACCTAAAATTGAAATGTCACATATCGGTGGTTAATATATAAAGCTAGCTTCATAGTGAAAAATGGAAAATTTACAAGAGTTGTGGATTTTCTATTTTATAGTAAAAGTGATGATTGATATCTCTGTAAAAGATGTGCAGAGAAATTAAGCAGCATTCAAAAACCTTTATTTTGAGGAGATTTTTTGAAGCTGCTTTTTTATTTGGAGAAAATGGAGGAATGGGTAATGGCATTTCATAAGCCGGAACAAATTGCTGAGCTTGTCATTGAGGCCGGTGTTCAAAAAGTAAGACAGACATTGCCAGCGATGCTTATTCTCGGTTTTTTAGGAGGAGCGTTTATTGCGATAGGTTTTTTACTTAACATTCGAGTTTTAGGGAATTTACCTGAGCGCTGGGGAAGTCTAGTGAATGTTTTAGGAGGAGCAGTATTTCCTGTTGGACTCATGCTCGTAGTATTAGCAGGAGGAGAATTAATTACGGGAAATATGATGTCACTGTCTATGGCGCTTTATGCAAAGAAAATTACATTGATAAGCGTACTGAATAACTGGGTTTGGATTACTCTCATGAATTTTATTGGGGCAATTTTCGTTGCGTATTGCTTTGGGCATCTTGGCGGATTAACAGAGGGAGAGTATTTAAATAAAACGGTAGCGATAGCGGAAGGGAAGTTACATGAATCATTTGGGAGAACTTTAATTTTAGCAATTGGTTGTAATTGGCTCGTTTGTCTTGCTCTTTGGCTCGCTTACGGGACGAGTGATTTTGTCGGAAAAATCATCGGAATTTGGATTCCAATTATGGCATTTGTAGTGATTGGATTTCAGCAAGTAGTAGCAAATATGTTTGTCATTTCCGCTGTTATTTTTGCTGGTCATCTAACGTGGATGGATTTGGCTAAAAATTTTGTTCCTGTTTTTATCGGAAATGTAATTGGAGGAGCGGGGTTTGTTGGTTTTGCTTACTTTGCTTGTTATCAGAAACAACATTCTAATATGAAATAGAGTTCTTGAGAGGAAGGGTATGTAATGGCTGATCGGTATTCACGACAACAGTTGTTCAAACCAATTGGGAGTAAAGGACAAGAAAAAATTCGAAATAAACATGTGTTAATTGTAGGGGCAGGCGCATTAGGAAGTGCAAGTGCCGAAAGTTTCGTACGTGCAGGTGTTGGCAAGTTGACGATTATTGATCGTGACTACGTTGAATGGAGTAATTTACAAAGGCAACAATTGTACTCTGAACAAAATGCGAGAGAGAAAATGCCGAAAGCAATTGCTGCAAAAAATCGGCTAGAACAAATTAATTCGGAAGTACAAATACATGCTTTCGTAATGGATGCAACTTCAGAAAATATGGAAGGTCTATTAAAAAATGTAGATGTAATCATTGATGCAACAGATAATTTTGATATTCGATTTGTAATAAATGATTTATCACAAAAACATAATATTCCGTGGGTATATGGTTCTTGCGTTGGATCGTATGGTATGAGTTATACAATTATTCCACAAGAGACACCGTGTTTACATTGTATGCTTAAAAATATTCCTGTTACAGGTGTGACATGTGATACCGCTGGAATTATTAGCCCTACTGTTCAAATCGTCGCAGCATATCAAGTGGCAGAAGCACTCAAAATTTTAGTGGAAGATTTCTCAGCAATTAGAAAAACATTTTTCATGTTTGATATATGGAGTAATCAAAATCATTTTATAAAATTAGGGAAAATAAAAACAGACGCTTGTCTCTCATGCGGTTCAAATCGAACTTATCCTTATTTATCATACGAAAATCAAACGAAAGCAGCTGTTTTATGCGGAAGAAATACAGTTCAAATTAGAACAGTAGACAATAGGAAATACAATTTTGATGATATAGAAAAAGTATTACAAAAACTGGGGAAAGTAGATCGGAATCCGTATTTACTATCTTGCCAATTCGATGATTACCGCGTGGTTGTTTTTCGAGATGGTCGTGTTTTTATTCATGGTACAAATGATATTTCGAAAGCGAAACAACTATATTATCGCGTATTCGGTTAATAGAGAGGGTGTCAACAATGGAAAGAAGAGTGCCAATTACGGTTGAAGAAGCTGTTCGTAAAGTGATGGGATTTGCTGATAAAGGCTTAAAGGAGCTATTACCAATTGAATTAGCTTATGGACGTATATTAGCAGAGGATTTAGTAGCTGACCATGATGTACCGTCATTTAATCGTTCGCCATATGACGGATTTGCTATTCGAGCAGAAGATACTAATTTAGCAAGTTATGAAACGCCAATTGTATTTGAAGTAGTGGGTGAAATTGGTGCAGGATCGCTATTCCATGAGAAAGTAGCTCCGTTTCAAGCAGTTCGAATTATGACGGGAGCACAAATTCCGAATGGGTGTGATGCGGTTGTTATGTTAGAGCTGACTTGTCAATATGAGAAGAATGGCAACAATTATATGGAAGTGAAGCGATCATTCAAAAAGGGCGACAATATTTCTTTTCAAGGTGAAGATGCTCGTAAAGGAACAGTTCTTGCAAAGAAGGGATCGTACATTAATCCAGGTATTTCAGCTCTTCTTGCTACATTCGGTTATAGTGAAGTACCAGTTGCGAGGAAGCCTGTAATTGGACTGTTAGCGACTGGGAGTGAATTACTGGATGTCAATGATTCATTACAGCCAGGGAAAATCCGAAACAGTAATACGTACATGATATTGTCTCAAATTCGAAGAGCGGGCGGAAGAGTAAAATATTTTGGGAAGTTTAGTGATGATTTTAATACGTGTTTTACAGCTGTGAAAGAAGCGCTTGGCCAAGTAGATATGTTAATTACAACGGGCGGTGTATCAGTAGGAGATTATGATTATTTACCAGCTATTTACGAAAAGTTAGGTGCATCTGTTCTTTTTAATAAAGTTGCAATGCGACCAGGAAGTGTTACGACTGTAGCACAATTAAATGGCAAGTTATTATTTGGTTTATCAGGAAATCCATCAGCTTGTTACGTAGGGTTTGAATTATTCGTAAGACCGTGTATTCGGACGTATATGTTTAGTGAAAAAGTACATTTAAAAAGAGAAAAAGCGTTATTAGGAGAAGATTTTCTAAAACCGAATCCATTTACAAGATTTGTACGAGCAAAATTGCAATATGATGAGGGGAAATTAATCGCTTATCCATCAGGGTTTGATAAATCTAGCTCAGTTTCTTCATTGGCAGAATCCAACGCGTTTATCGTATTGCCGGGCGGGACAAGAGGATATAAAAAAGATATGTTTGTCGATGTTCTTTTATTAGAAGATAACGAAGGTAGTGAATGGCCTTGGACATTTCATAAAGTGAGAGGTGGTTTTAATGGAACAAGTGCTATTTGAGATTGTAGATAATCCGATTTTAGTTGAAGAAGTAACGAATAAAGTCGCAAGAAGAGAAGCAGGTGCGATTACAACATTTATTGGTACGGTGAGAGAATTAACAAAAGGAAAACGAACGCTACATTTAGAGTATGAAGCATATAAACCGATGGCAGTAAAACAACTTATGAGAATTGGAGAAGAAATTTGTGAAAGATGGCCGGATACAAAAGTAGCAATTACGCACCGTGTAGGGCGGCTAGAAATAATGGATATTGCGGTAGTCATTGCAGTTTCATCACCGCATCGTAAAGTAGCTTATGAAGCGAATGAGTACGCGATTGAACGTATAAAACGAATTGTTCCAATTTGGAAAAAAGAATTTTGGGAAGATGGAACGATGTGGATTGGAGATCAACTTGAAAATACACCATATCCAGAAGGAAAACCAAAGAAGGAAGAATGAGAAAATGATTATAATTTTATTGTTTGCAAATTTGCGTGAGGAAGTTGGATCGGATCGATTAGTGATTTCAGAAAAGCAAGAAATGACAGTGCAACAATTAAAAGAATGGCTTAAAGCCAGCTATTGTTTACAATCGTTGGATAAAGTGATGGTCGCTGTTAACGAAGAGTTTGTAATGAATGAAGAGATGATAAAAGCTGGAGATATAGTCGCATTAATCCCGCCTGTTAGCGGTGGATGATAAGCTTTTTCACCAGATGAAGCGCCAAGAAAATGTTGTATATAAATTAGAATAAGAGAAGGGATGAGTTCTATGCTTACTCAAGAACAAATAATGAATGCATTAAAACATGTAGAGGATCCAGAGTTACACAAAAGTGTTGTAGAATTAAATATGGTTAGAAATATACAAATGAACGGAACAGAGGTTAAACTTGAAGTAGTACTAACAATCCAAGGTTGTCCGTTAAAAGCAAAAATTCAACAAGATATTGAAGAATCACTTCACGCAATTGGTGCCTCTAAAGTGGAGGTAACATTTGGTTCTATGACACAAGAAGAACGTACAGCTTTAACAGAGAAATTAAAGAAAAATACTAGAACAGAAACTGGTATGCCGAGCATGCTTCGCCCGGATTCAGGAGTACGTTTTATTACTGTAACGAGCGGAAAAGGCGGAGTTGGAAAATCAACGGTGACAATTAATCTTGCAACTGCACTAGCGCGTATGGGCAAAAAGGTGGGGATATTAGATGCAGATATATATGGTTTTAGTATTCCAGCTATGATGGAAACGAATAAGAAACCAACGATGATTGATCAAACGGCAATTCCAGTCATTAGTCACGGTGTTAAAATCATGTCGATGGGATTTTTTACAGAAGGAAATAACCCAGTTATGTGGCGCGGACCGATGCTAAATAAATGGATTCAAAATTTTCTTGCGAATACGCACTGGGGAGAATTAGATTATTTATTACTTGATTTACCACCAGGTACAGGAGATGTTGCGATCGATGTTGCAGCGATGATTCCGCAAGCGAAAGAAATAATTGTTACAACTCCGCACAATGTAGCTTCATTCGTTGCTTCAAGAGTCGGTGTAATGGCAAAACATACGAAGCATGAGATTTTAGGTATTGTGGAAAATATGGCTTATTATGAAGAACAAGATGGCTCGAAAAATTATCTCTTCGGAAAAGGCGGCGGCGAAATGCTTGCAGAACAATTGCAAACAGAAGTAATTGCTCAAATACCTTTTGCGAAACGTGAAGAAAATAATGGTTCATCTGTATATGATGAAGATTCTCTTGTTGGAGAAGTGTTTACATCGTTAGCTGAGGATATTATTTATAGAGGATAGAGGGGGAAGTTTAGTATGGCATGTAACATTGATCATTCTATTGAAGATGTGATGAATAAGCTTGAAAGTCAAAAGAGTTTTTTACCTGAAGGGATTTTTAAAGAGTTAAAGAGTTTTTTGCAAGGTATTCATTCACAGAAATTATTAAATGATGTTTTTCACCTCCTAAAAAAGTATGATTTAGTCAGTGAGGAAGAACGAGAGACGAGAAACGCACAATTATTGTACATTTTGAATTAAGTACTCTTTGGCTTTAGAATTTTTTCAAAAGGGGTGAATGTGATGGATATGAAAAAGATGATGGAAACGATAGAAGTAACTAGAGTGACTGACGAGGAATTATCGATTTCGAATTTACATCCAAAGCTTGTGAAGTTATATAGTCAAAAAAATGTTGCTCATTATACCGAGTTATTAAAGTATATTTTATCATTATCCGTGCAGCTCAACCTACATCTTGTATTGAAATATTTTGGCGTGCGACCGGTTGTTGCGACAGATGAGCGTATGCAATTTCAAGAGATATTTAAATGCTTAGCTAAGAAAGATGAGAATGGGGAATGGTTTCTAAATTTTGTTTCTTTATATGTAGGGCTAATTGTAGTTCTTCGTTTTGATGAGAAAGTGATTGAGAGCAATTTTTTTGATGATATGGTAGTGGATGAATGTAATGAAATATAGGATTCTGCTCATAACATTTTTCTATATTAAATGCTTTAACTGCGATTTTAGTTGGTTATGTAAATATGAAGGTAACTAATTAAGAAAAAGGAATGAAACTAGTTGGATAAAAAGAGTTCTTCAGTTGTTTCCGTCGTTTTTTCGTGTTACCATTAAGCGAATTTTTCATAAGGAGAGAAAGCGATGAAATGGATTTATTTTCTTATTATTAACATTATAGCTTTTAGCCTTATGGGGCTTGATAAACGAAAAGCGAAGAAGAAACAGTGGAGAACGCCAGAAAGTACGTTGTTTTTATCAGCGGCAGCTGGGGGAGCAGTTGGAGCTTGGATTGGCATGTATATGTTTCATCATAAAACTCATAAAAAGAAATTTGTTTTCGGCATACCGTTACTTGTTGTAATAACGGTATGTTTATTATTCGTTGTATGAGAAATGTCGAAAGAAATGCAGATTGATTATTGGTAAATTGAGCATGTGAGACCGTATAATGGAGAAAAAATGAGAAGAGGAGAAAAAGGAAGATGGGGAGTCAATCAGCAGAGCAAAAAAAAGGGATACTATATGCGGCTGGTGCTTACACGATGTGGGGAATCCTACCGATTTATTGGAAATGGGTTGAGGAAGTTCCAGCAGATGAAATATTAGCACACCGCATCGTTTGGGCGTTTGTTTTTATGTTACTCGTATTAGGTGTTACGAAGAGGTTTCGCCAGTTTATTGGGGAATTTGTGAATCTTTTTAAACGACCTAAATTATTAATGTCATTAACAATAGCTTCAGTCTTGATTAGTGGAAACTGGTTTGTTTACATATGGGCCGTTAATCATAATCATGTTATTGAAGCGAGTCTTGGCTATTATATTAATCCGCTTATTAGTATTTTACTTGGTACAGTCGTTTTAAAGGAAAAGTTAAACTTCTGGCAATATGTTGCAGTTGGTTTAGCTGGAGTGGGGGTTATCATTTTAACAGTACGTTTCGGGGCTATCCCGTGGGTTTCTTTATCACTTGCCCTTTCATTTGGATTATACGGATTAACGAAAAAATTGTTAAACTATGATGCGACAATTGGACTTACGATGGAAACGATGTTAGTAACGCCGTTTGCGATTATTTATCTAGTAATGACAGGAGTACATGGTTTCGGCTCATTTGGCTCTATCTCAATGTTATCGACATTACTATTAATAGGAGCGGGTATTGTTACAGCTCTACCACTTTTTTATTTTGCAAAAGGAGCCCAACTTATTCCGCTTTATATGGTAGGTTTTTTACAATATATTGCACCAACAATTAGCTTAATTTTAGGTGTATTCGTATTTGGTGAACATTTCACATCTACTCATATGATTGCATTTTTCTGTATATGGGTTGCATTATTTGTATTCTCGGTAGCGAAGACTAAGTTTTTAGTGCAGAAACAACCGAAATTTATAAAAAATAAATCAGCAAAAGTATCATAATGCGTAGTATTTTCTACGCATTTTTCTTTATACTGATACTATATAGGATTTCCATTATAGCTAGTAAGGAGCTGAGAACATGGAAACAATTTTACATAATGATCCGCTTATGGCAGCTGTAATTTCATGGTTTTTAGCACAATTAACGAAAGTAGTCTTTAAATTAGTTAAAACAGGTGAATTTGATTTTGCAAAGTTTTTTGCTTCAGGTGGGATGCCAAGTTCTCATGCTTCAACAGTTACAGCGCTTGCTACAGGAGTTGGAGTAGTGGAAGGTGTGGAAAGCTCGATGTTTGCGGTTGCTACTATTTTTGCCATTATTGTTATGTATGATGCTTCAGGAGTAAGGCTTGCAGTAAGTAAACAAGCAAAAATATTGAATGACTTTTTTCACGGTAGAGAAACAGAATATAAGAAGTTAAATGAACTTGTTGGGCATACACCGTATGAAGTAGTAGTCGGTGCTTTATTAGGAATTATTGTCGGAGTAGGGTATTGTTTATGAGCAGAACATTTTATATGTTCTGCTTTTCTTTGTTTTTATACATATTCAGCTACCTTTTTGAATATCGTTATACGGATTTCGAAAGGGTGGGTGAGTAACTTGTTATTATATGAAAAAGTGCATGAAGAAATAGCGAGAAGAACAACTGCACTTCAAACAATGCAACGGCAAGATGGTACGTGGCGGTTTTGTTTTGAAGGAGCTCCATTAACAGATTGCCATATGATTTTTTTATTAAAATTATTAGGTAGAGATAAAGAGATAGAACCGTTTGTGAAAAGATTAGCATCACTTCAAACAAATGAAGGAACATGGAAATTGTATGAAGATGAGGTGGGAGGTAATTTATCAGCTACCATTCAATCTTATGCCGCCTTACTTGCATCGGAAAAATACACAAAAGAAGATGCGAATATGAAGCGAGCGGAAATGTTTATAAATGAGCGCGGTGGGGTAGCACGTGCTCATTTTATGACGAAGTTTTTATTAGCGATTCATGGAGAATATGAATATCCTTCTCTTTTTCATTTGCCAACACCAATTATGTTTCTGCAGAATGATTCCCCTCTCAGTATATTTGAATTGAGTAGCTCAGCACGTATTCATTTAATTCCGATGATGTTGTGTTTAAATAAAAGATTTCGAGTAGGGAAAAAGTTATTGCCAAATTTAAATCACATTGCAGGCGGGGGCGGAGAATGGTTTCGAGAGGATCGGTCTCCAGTTTTTCAAACGTTAGTAAGTGACGTGAAGAAAATTATAACGTATCCACTTTCTTTGCATCATAAAGGATATGAGGAAGTAGAACGTTTTATGAAAGAGCGTATTGATGAAAATGGAACATTATATAGCTACGCAACTGCCTCGTTTTATATGATTTATGCTTTACTTGCATTAGGACATTCTATTCAATCACCAATTATTGAGAAGGCTATAATGGGAATTACATCTTATATATGGAAGGTGGAGAGAGGGAGCCATTTGCAAAACTCTCCATCAACTATATGGGATACAGCTTTACTCAGTTATGCTTTGCAAGAAGCTCAAGTTCCGAAAGCAAGTAAAGTGATTCAAAATGCATCAGCATATTTACTAAGAAAACAGCAAAGGAAGAAAGTAGATTGGAGTGTACATGCACCGGATCTCTTCCCGGGTGGTTGGGGCTTTTCGGATGTGAATACGACGATTCCAGATATTGATGATACAACTGCTGTGTTAAGAGCATTGGCGCGAAGTAGAGGGAACGAACATGTAGATAATGCTTGGAAGCGAGCGGTTAATTGGGTTAAAGGATTGCAAAATAATGATGGTGGTTGGGGGGCTTTTGAAAAAGGGGTAACGAGCCGTATATTAGCAAATTTACCAATCGAAAATGCAAGTGATATGATTACAGACCCTTCTACACCAGATATTACAGGAAGAGTGTTAGAATTTTTCGGAACGTATACGCAAAATGAATTGCCCGAGAAACAAAAACAAAGTGCGATAAATTGGTTAATGAATGTACAAGAGGAAAATGGATCGTGGTATGGGAAATGGGGAATTTGTTATATATATGGTACGTGGGCAGTGTTGACTGGTTTACGGTCACTAGGAATACCATCTAGCGATTCATCATTGAAACGAGCCGTTTTATGGCTTGAACATATACAGCATGAAGATGGTGGCTGGGGAGAATCTTGCCAAAGTAGTGTGGAAAAAAGATTTGTTACTTTGCCATTTAGTACACCATCCCAAACAGCATGGGCGTTAGATGCCCTCATTTCTTACTATGATAAAGAAACGCCAGTTATTCGAAAAGGTATTTCATATTTGCTCTCCAACCCTTATATAAATGAAAAATATCCTACTGGAACAGGTTTACCAGGTGGGTTTTATATTCGTTATCATAGTTATGCTCATATATATCCGTTGCTTACTTTGGCTCATTATGCAAAAAAATATAGAAAATAAACCGAGAGATGTCTCTCGGTTTATTTTGTTGGGTAGTAGGTCCCTTTTGAAAAGAATAAGGTTGTGATGTACCTTATTTTTCGGTTGATTGGCGCTTTTGACGTGCATCAGCGGCATTTGCACGTGCGTTTGCTTCTAAGTCATTGTGGTCAGCGAGTTCGCGAGAGAACTCAACATCAATGCCATCAGTTGTTTTGCTTTGTTTGAAATTTTTTTTATTCATTCGACACAATCTCCTTGCAATTTATCCCGCATAACGGGTAGTAAAACTCCCACCTTAAAACTCAGATGGAACAAAGAAGCTAGGTGGGAGATTAAATGCCCGATTGGTTCAACTAATAATCAGTGGGGGATGAACAAACTTCCCACTGATTAAAGTTTCACTTTATGCGACGTTGCAAAGTTAGTTTGACACAAATAGACTTTTTTATACAAAGAGGAGTTGGAAAGTAAAAAGCCGAAATATACAGTATAAGTAATAGAAATGGGGGATAGGAATGGAGTTTTTAAATGGGAAAACAGCTGTTGTAACAGGAGCTGCACAGGGAATTGGAAAAGAGATTGCAAGGGTTTATGCAAAGCTAGGGGCGAAAGTATTAATTAGCGATGTAAATGAAGAGACGCTACAAAAAACGACACGTGAGTTATCAGATGAAGGATATGAAGTGTGCTCATATCGATGTGATGTGAGTAATCAAAATGAAGCAAAGTCGTTAATTGAATATGCGGTTCAAAAATTTGGTACATTACATATTTTGGTGAATAATGCTGGAATTACAAGAGACGCAATGTTACATAAAATGGAGAAATCTGCTTGGGAACAAGTATTACAAGTGAATTTAACTGGAGTTTTTTATTGTATGCAACCAGCGCTTCTTTATATGAGACAACAAGGATATGGAAGAATTATTAATATTTCTTCTATAAGTAGAGAGGGGAATATTGGACAGGCAAATTATGCTGCAACGAAAGCTGGAGTTGTAGGATTAACGAAAACAGCAGCGAAAGAAGTTGGAAGTTTCGGTATTACTTGTAATGCGATTTGTCCGGGGTTTATGGATACAGATATGACCAAAACGATACCAGATAAAGTGAAAGAAAAGATGGTTGGCGCTATTCCAGTTGGTAGAATTGGAACGCCAGAAGATATTGCGAACGCAGCAGCCTTTTTAGCATCAGAATACGCATCTTATATTACAGGTGAAGTATTAAATGTGAGCGGAGGACTGCAAGTTTAAAGGAATACATAATGAAAAGAACCTGACCGGATAGGTCAGGTTCTTTTCATTAATTTAAGTTAAGCCAAACGCTCTTTACTTCTGTATAGTTATTTAATGCATAAGATCCCATTTCACGGCCAAGACCAGATTGTTTAAATCCTCCAAATGGAGATGCTGCATCAAACACGTTATAACAGTTTACCCACACTGTACCTGCACGTACTTTACTTGCAACATAGTGTGCTGTTTTAACATTTTCTGTCCACACACCAGCCGCTAAGCCGAATTGTGATTTATTTGCACGTTCAATTACTTCATCAATATCGTTAAATGGTATTGCAGAAATAACTGGACCGAAAATTTCTTCTTTTGCGATCGTCATTTCATCATTTACGTCAGCGAATACTGTAGGAGAAACGAAGTAGCCTTGATCGAATGGATTACTTCCTCCGCAAAGTACTTCAGCGCCTTCTTCAATCCCTTTTTCAATGTAGCCCATTACACGTTTTTGTTGTTCTTCAGAAACGAGAGGACCAATTGTTGTTTCAGGGTTAAGACCGACACCTTGGTTTAGTTTTTTAGAATAGAGGACGAGATCAGCCATGACATTATCATACATTTTCTTCGGAACAAATAAGCGTGATCCAGCAGAGCATACTTGTCCTTGGTTAAACATAACACCAGAAAGTGCACCAGGAATCGCGCGAGATAAATCAGCATCCGGCAAGATGATATTTGGTGATTTACCGCCTAACTCAAGTGTAACGCGTTTTAATGATTCGGATGCTTGTCGCATAATTTGTTTACCGACAGGAGTAGAACCGGTAAATGCAATTTTATCAACGAGTGGATGATTAACGAGAGCTTGTCCAGCTGATTCACCGAATCCAGGTACGATATTAATAACACCTTTCGGGAATCCAGCTTCTTCAATTAATTCAGCTAAGTATAGAGCAGATAGTGGAGTTTGTTCTGCAGGTTTTAAAACGATTGTACATCCTGTAGCAAGCGCTGCTCCCATTTTCCACATTGCCATAAGAAGCGGGAAGTTCCAAGGAATAATTTGACCAACGACACCAACAGCTTCATGGCGTGTATAGTTAAAGTAATCACCGGAAACAGGAATTGTTTGACCAACGATTTTCGTAGCCCAGCCAGCGTAATAGCGCATATGCTCAATTGCAAGTGGGATGTCTGCTGCCATTGTTTCACGGATTGGCTTTCCGTTATCTAATGTTTCGAGCTGTGCGAGCTCTTCTTTATGTTCTTCCATTAAATCAGCTAACTTGTACATGAGACGGCTTCGCTCAGCAGTGCTCATACGAGACCAAGGACCTTCGTCAAAAGCCATACGAGCTGCGACTACAGCTTTATGAATATCTTCGCGACCAGCTTCAGAAACGACGGCAAGTGTTTCACCAGTTGCTGGGTTAGGTGTTTTAAATGTTTTACCGGAAGCGCTTTCAATGAAAGATCCATTCACATATAACTTTTTTGTACCTTGAAGAAACTTCTCTACCTTTTCATGAAGATTTACAGCTAGTTGACTCATTGTATAACCCCCTTGAAAATATAATGTAAACGCAGTACGAGACGGCGCTTATTCCGAAATCAAGGATGTGGAAACTAGATGGAAAGCCTCTAATTAAAATCATAATTAAGAAATACTGAAAATTCAAATTTCATTTGTGTTACAATTGTAAAAAATATGTAATGTAAGAGAATCTTCTATATGATTATAAAAAAATCCTGCTTGTTTTTGCTTTCTAGTAGGAAAAACTAGAAGAACAATGGTACAATAATACATCGTGAGAGGAGGGGTAAAAATGAAAGATTATCATGATGATCCACGCTTTCGAATAGCCCATAGAGAAGCGTTAATTGGTCTTGGACTTGCTATTATTAATTTTATAATTTGGTACGGATTTGCTTATGGGCTTGGTAGTAAAAATCCGAATGAATATACATATGTATTAGGTTTTCCCGCATGGTTTTTTTATAGCTGTATCGTTGGATTTATCGTTATGGTTATTTTACTTAGTTTAGTTGTTCGTTTTGTATTTCAAGATATTTCACTCGATGAGGAAGAAAAAAGTGAGGAATAATAGATGAATTGGTATGTAATCATTCCAATGATAATTTCGTTTATCGTTGTATTTTTAATTGGTGTATATGCTTCAAGACGCGTGCAAGCAACTGCTCATAATAAATTTTTGCAAGAATATTTTCTTGGTGGGCGTGAGCTAGGCGGTTTATTATTAGCGATGACAATGATTGCTACGTACGGTAGTGCAAGTAGCTTTATTGGTGGCCCTGGTATTGCTTACAATATGGGTCTTGGATGGGTACTGTTATCTGCGATTCAAGTTGTAACAGGGTATATCGTTTTAACGGTTATCGGTAAAAAGTTTGCAATTATCGCTAGGAAGATGGAAGCAATTACTCTTATCGATTATTTAAAAGGGAGATACAATAATAAAGCAGTTGTTATACTTTCTGCGTTATGTATTATTATCTTTTTATTTTCAGCGACAGTAGCCCAGTGGGTCGGTGGTGGACGATTAATCGAGTCACTAACGGGGCTATCGTATACAACAGCACTATTTTTATTTACTTTTTCTGTACTTGTGTACGTATTAATTGGTGGATTTCGTGCAGTTGCTCTATCAGATACATTATTAGGAATCATTATGTTAGTTGGAACAACAATCATTTTAATTGCTACTGTCATTGCTGGTGGTGGAATTGAAAAGATTATGCAGGAACTTGTTCAAATTAATCCAAAGTTAATTACACCATTCGGAGCAGATGGCAGTTTAACGAAATCATATGTTACATCATTTTGGATTTTAATTGGAATTGGCGTTGTCGGTTTACCGCAAATTAGCGTGCGTGCCATGTCTTATAAAAATTCAAAAGCGATGCACCAAGCTTTAATAATTGGAACCGTTGTCGTTGGCACAATTATGATCGGTATGCATTTAACAGGTGTATTTGCAAGAGTAGTACTTCCAGGTATAACGGTACCAGATAAAGTAATGCCGCTACTTGCGATGGAAGTGTTGCCACCTTGGTTAGCTGGAGTTTTTTTAGCTGCACCGATGGCAGCGATTATGTCTACAGTAAACTCTTTATTATTACTTGTAAGCTCGTCAATTATTAAAGATATATACGTAAATTACATAAATAAAGATGCAGCAGACAGTACGATAAAAAAAGGAAGTTTGTGGATTACGGGTATTGTAGGACTACTCGTTTATGCAGCGGCAATTAAACCACCAGATTTTTTAATATGGCTAAATTTATTTTCTTTCGGTGGATTAGAAGCAGCATTCATTTGGCCAATCGTATTAGGGTTATATTGGAGGAAAGGAAATGCTACAGGAGCGCTTGCGTCTATTTTAGTTGGGGTAGGCTCATATATGTGTATTCATCTTTTCTATCCAAATCCGTTCGGTATACATACAGTTGTCTTCCCGATTTGTTTTGCGTTTATCGCTTACATCATTGGAAGTATGAGTGCTGTAAAAAAAAACAGTATAGGTTAGCTGAAGAAACGTAGTCCTTATAAGACTGCGTTTTTTTGTGTGAATTTGTTCATTTTTTATTCTGTATATCCACGGTTATTCATAAATTAATAACAACTGAGGGGATGGAGTTGAGGTCGATGAAAAAAGTATTATTTTTAGGAGACCCAGGCATTGATGACTCTTTAGCAATTATGTATGGATTGTTGCATCCTGATATTGATATTGTTGGTGTAGTAACGGGATATGGAAATGTAACACAAGAAAAGGCGACAAGTAATGCCGCATATTTATTGCAAATGGCAGGACGGGAAGATATACCTGTTATTAATGGTGCGAAAATTCCTTTATCCGGAGATATTACGACGTATTATCCAGAAATTCATGGGACAGACGGTTTAGGGCCAATTAAACCTCCAAAAACTTTTTCACCAAATATAAAGCCTTTTTGTACATTTTTTGATCTTCTTGAAAAATATAAAGGAGAATTAATAATAGTCGATGCTGGTAGATCAACAACATTAGCGACAGCATTTATTTTAGAAAAGCCGATGATGAAGTATGTGAAAGAATATTATATAATGGGCGGTGCTTTCTTAATGCCTGGCAATGTAACACCAGTCGCAGAGGCGAATTTTCATGGTGATCCCATTGCGTCACAATTAGTTATGCAAAATGCCAAAAATGTAACATTAGTGCCACTTAACGTTACATCTGAAGCAATTATTACACCGGAAATGGTAAAATATATTACGAAACACTCTAAAACGAGTTTTAATAAGTTAATCGAGCCGATATTTACGTACTATTATAAAGCTTATAGAAAGTTAAATCCGAAAATAAAAGGAAGTCCAGTACATGATGTCGTTACAATGATGGTTGCGGCAAATCCATCCCTTGTAGATTATGTATATCGTCGTGTCGATGTAGATACAGTTGGAATTGCAAAAGGAGAGAGTATTGCTGATTTTCGGCCTCAACCTGATGCAAAAGCATTAAAAAATTGGGTGCGAATTGGTTGGTCGTTACATTATAAAAAGTTTCTTGAGGATTTTGTGAAATTTATGACGTAGACATAATAGGAGCATACAAGTTAAAATAATGGAGATGGTTATTTAAATGACCATCTCCATTATTTTGTTTTTAAATGATAAATAGAGAAGAGTTACACAATAGGAGAGGAATTTTACTTGAAAAAAACTATAGTATGCGCAGTAATTGTGGGTATTTTTGTTTTGCTAATATCGGGTAACTTTTTAGTGAAAAAAGTGTGGAGTTCAAATAATGATGATGCACAGTATATTGCATCTTTTATTGAAGAACATAAAGATGAAAAAAATAGTGCGCTTCTAGTAAAGAGAAATGATAAAGTTGTTTATTCTGTAAACCCAAATGTTGTATTGCCAGTTGCTAGTACGATGAAATTAATTGTGGCGCTTGAATATACGAAACAAGTTACTGAAGGGAAAATTGATTCTTCTAGTTTCGTGTCGATTAATGATGTGAATCGTTATTATGTGCCGAATACAGATGGTGGTGCACAAGATAGATGGCAAAAGTATTTGGAGAAGACGGGCAAGATAACTGAAGGAGCGGTTTCTTTAGAAGAAGTGGCAAAAGGAATGGTTAAGTTTAGTTCGAATGCAAATGCTGAATACTTAATGGAATTGTTAGGATTAGATAACATCAATCGAAATTTACAAAGTTTATCACTTCCTGCACATCAACCACTATTTCCAATCGTTTCATCTTTGTATATCCCGGGATATTTGCATAAAGAATTACATGTTCCAAAATATAAAATAGAGAAAAAGTTAAAAGAAATGTCTCAAGAGCAATATCGTGAATATGCGATGATTATTCATGAACGCTTAAAGAAGAAGGGACCATTATTACAGAAGGAAATTCCGCTTTATTTAGAGGAACGTTACGACAAAATTTGGTCAGATAGATTACCAGCAGCTTCTGCAAATGATTATATGGTATTACTTCAAAAGGCAAACCATAAAGGTGGCTTGACAGAGGCTGAAGAAAAAGTGTGGGCAAATATCGTTGAAACAGACATGAGTGCCAAGAAATACCGTAAAACATTCAGACATGCGGGGCAAAAGAATGGTTACACACCATGGACGGTTACAAAAGCAGTTTATGCTATGGATAAACGTGGAAACTGTACAGAAATTGTGTTTTTGGCGAATAATTTAAATGAAGACGATAGTGCAGAAATACGGAAACATTTAGCAAACTTGCATTTCCAAGTGTTGCAAAGTGATAAGTATGATGCGACTTTTATTAAATAAACTCGGTGCAGAGAGCACCGAGTTTATTTTTATGTACAAGCACTTTTTTTCTATCTCTGGGTATGATGGGTAGTAATACTTAGGTGAGAGGGGAAAAGGTGATGAAACAAAGTAAAGAAGAGTTTATAAAGAGTGAAGGCGCTGATTTCCCTGGGAAAACATATGTGGATTGTGTATTACAACATGTATTTGATTTTCAACGAAATTACTTATTGAAAGATATGTTTCAAGTGCATAAAGCACATATTACGATGCTGACGGAAGAAAATTTAATGAAAAAGGAAGAAGCTAAAGTTATATTACACGCATTAAAAAAGGTAGAGGGAATTCCAGAAGAGCAATTGCTCTATACAGAGCAGCATGAAGATCTCTTTTTTTTAGTCGAACATTTAATTTCTCAAGAAGCGAAATCCGATTTTGTAAGTAATATGCATATTGGTAGAAGTAGAAATGATATGGGCGTAACGATGTATCGCATGAGTTTAAGGCGATATGTATTACGATTAATAGAACATCATTTGTTATTGCAAGAAAGTGTACTGCAACTTGCTGCTGATCATAAGGAAACGATCATGCCAGCTTATACACATACACAACCAGCACAGCCAACAACATTTGGTCATTATATGTTAGCAATTTATGATACGATGCAAAGAGATTTAGAACGAATGAAAAAAACGTACCAGCTTTTAAATCAGTCTCCAATGGGGGCGGCTGCACTCTCTACAACAAGTTTCCCGATTAAACGAGAACGAGTTGCTCATCTACTTGGATTTACAAATGTAATTGAGAACTCATATGATGCTGTTGCTGGAGCGGATTATTTATTAGAAGTTAGCTCGCTACTTATGGTAATGATGACGAATACGAGTAGATGGATTCATGACTTTTTGTTGTTAGCAACGAAAGAATATGACGGTATTACTGTTGCAAAGTCATATGTACAAATCAGTAGTATTATGCCGCAAAAACGAAACCCGGTTTCAATTGAACATGCTCGTGCAATTACGAGTAGTGCTTTAGGAGAAGCATTTACAGTATTTCAAATGATTCATAATACACCATTTGGTGATATTGTCGATACGGAAGATGACTTGCAGCCATATTTATATAAAGGGATTGAAAAGGCAATTCGTGTTTTTTGTATGATGAATGCAGTGATCCGAACGATGAAAGTAGAAGAAGAAACGTTAAAAAGTCGTTCCTATAAACATGCAATAACGATAACGGATTTCGCCGATGTTTTAACAAAAAACTATGAAATTCCATTTCGGCATGCTCATCATGCAGCAAGTGCTATTGCAAATATGTCATTGGAGCAGAAAAAAGAACTACATGAATTACACTTCAAAGAGGTAAATATGTACTTGCAAGAACATTTTAAAATAAATTTATTAGAAAAAGAGTGGAAAGAAATTATATCGCCAGAAGCTTTTATTCAAAAAAGAAATGTATACGGTGGACCGAGTAAAAAAGAGATGGAGCGCATGATTAAAAATCGAAAAGAGTCATTTCAAAAAGAAGAAGATGTATTTGAAAAGGAAAAACAGAGAATTTTACAAGCTGAAAATGCTTTGAATACATTAGCTTTGAATATTATTGAATCGTAAAAGAGGGATTTGATGAATTAATCGCCAATACTTAATTAAACTATGAATAGAGAGAAGAGATTGTCGATGATTCAATTACATGTATATGAAGAGATTTTTCATTTTAAAGAAGATGTTACACCATTTCTAGAAAAGAATGAGCAGGAAAACAATCTCATATTAGGTGTATTACAAATGGTCCAAGAACCGATATTTATGGGGATAGCGAAACAAGGAGAAGAAATTGCGGTTGTATTTCTGCAAACAGAAGAGAAGAAACAAATCATTGTTGCAACTTCTGAAATTGCGGGAGTAACTATTGAGGAACTTGCAAAAGAATTAACGAAAGTATATCCGGATATTCCTGGATTGATCGGTAATAAGAAAATTGTACAGAAATTAGCGGAAGAGATTGCCGTATTAGAAAATAAAAAAACGAATGTTGCAATGGAGCAAGGTGTGTATGAGCTGAACAGAGTAAAGAAGAAGTGTAATGCGAATGGACTTTTCCGAGCGGTAAATAATGATGAATTACCATTAATAGAACAGTGGATATATCAATTTTGTGAAGACGTAAAGCTTCCTACTACGAAAGAAGAAGCAAAACAAACTGCGTATACATTAATAATTACAAATCGACTGTTTGGTTTGGAAGTAGATGGGAAACTCGTTTCTGTAGCTGCAAAAACGAGACCAACTAAAAATAATATAACAGTCAATTTCGTATATACGCCGAAAGAAGCAAGGAAAAAAGGGTATGCATCTCATTGTGTAGCAGCACTTAGTCAACGTATGTTAGATGAAGGCTATCAGACGACTACGTTATATACTGATCTAGCGAATCCGACATCTAATAAAATTTATCAAGAAATTGGTTATGAACAAATTGCGGAATCTGTGCTCATATTTTTAGAGAAGTAAAACAAAAAGGCGTGCTATTTTAGCACGCCTTTTTGTTTTTCATCAATTCTAATAACTTCGCCTTGAGGGAATTCCTCAGTTTCTAGTAAGTTACGAATAGCTTTCGCAACATATTCAGGTGATAATAGCTTTCCTTCTTCTTTTAATGCAATGAAGCGGTCTAAATTTGTGAAGTCTTCTTTAGCTGTTTCACGAATTTGTGCTTGCATATTTGTATCAACAACACCGGGGGCAAAAGCGACGATTTTTACTGGATATTCTTTTTCCCACTCTTCAGTTGCTACGCATTGTGTAAACATATTTACACCAGCTTTCGTCGTACAATAAGCGCCCCATCCGAAATAAGGATTTTTTCCTGCACCAGATGAAATATTTATAACGCGTTTATCTACTTTCCATTCTTTCGTATGTTTCATAAACGTAGATGTAAGAATCATAGGTGCAAGTAAATTAATGTGAACGTTCGTAATGAATTGTTCACTTTCTGCTTTTTCAATCGGCTTCATAGGTGCAACTGTACCTGCATTATTAATTAAATGAATAGAGGATACATTGTCTTCTTTAATGGATGAAATGATTTCTTTAAAGTTAGTTTCTAAGTTATGTACATCTTGAAGATCTAAGGAATGAAAAATGCAATTGCTGTTATATTGCTTTGCAAGTTTAGTAAGTTCTTTATTTTCTCTTCTAGAAATAGAGATGACAGTTGTACTTTCTTCTAACAATTGAGTGGCAATAGCCTCACCTAAACCTTGTGAAGTTCCTGTTATGATAACGTAGCGCATAGTTTTATAAACTCCTCTCGTATGTGCGGAATTTTGTTGGACAACGTACATTGCATAGTTTGTCTACATTTTATAGTATAGAGCACTTTTTACTATAAATGAAATGAGATGATTGTGTGCCTTTTATAAACCGTTTTACAACAACAGTACCTGGTGCCGTCACGTTCACTGGGAACACGTTAGGGCTTAGCCCTACATCACCTGCGCCAGGTAATATTTTTGGTACACTTGCTGTATTTACTACGGTAAATACAGCGCTGCAAGTACCAGGGTTCCCAGCAGGAACGACGGATGAATGGCAATTGAATTCTTCAAGTGCAATTTTAAATCTTCCGGCGGGGAGTAGTGTGCTATATGCAGAGTTAGTTTGGGCTGGTACTTTTCGGACTGATACGGAAGATGTTTTACCATTTTTAAATGATGATATTACATTTACAACACCATCAGGGACGTTTGCTGTTACGCCAGATCCCGCTACCGCGCAGCAAGGTTCAGTAGGAAATCAGTTTTATTATGCTCGCTCTGCTAATGTAACGAATCTTGTTAGTGCAGGTGGGGCAGGCACATATACAACAGGTGCTGTGCCCGCTGCAAGAACTTCAGCTGATCCAACAATCAGTCGTTCAGCTGGCTGGACGCTTGAGGTTGTATATCAAAATGCAAGTTTACCTCTTCGGAATTTGTCAGTTTATGCAGGCCAAGAAATTATTGATGCTTCATCCCCGCCTGTTGATGCTACTATTTCAGGATTTGCTACTCCAGCTACAGGAGCTGTTACAGGAAGAGTACTCGTAACTGTTCAAGAGGGAGATTCCAACATTTCTGGAGATCAACTTCGCTTTGGACCAAACCCAAATGCTACAGTTGCATTATTCGGACCGAGAAATCCGGCAAATAATTTCTTTCAATCTCAAATTTGTAATGACTTTGGGGAATTAGATACAACCGGAACGTTTGGAGATTTGAATCAGCCATTAGGGATAGCTTTGGCTGTTCGAAGACAAGGATGGGATATTACAAACGTAGATGCTTCATCATCATTAGTAAATAATCAAACGTCAGCAACCGTTCGGTTCGTTACAAATGGTGATGGTTATGCAGCGGCTGGTTTTGGTGTTCAAATTGATGCGACGGGACCGATTATAAATCCTGTCAAATCTGTTGATAAAGCAGTTGCAGGTATAGGAGATATTCTCACTTATACGATTACAGTTCCGAATACAGGAACAGGAAGTGCGGACAACGTTATATTACAAGATAGTATTCCGAACGGCACAGCATTTATAGCTGGTAGTGTAACGGTTGGTGGAGTAACACAACCAAGTGCGAATCCAGCTAGTGGAATTAATTTAGGAACGATACCAAATAATGCTCAAAGAATCGTTACATTCCAAGTAAGAATTACATCGTTTCCAAATCCAAATCCTATTTCAAATCGTGCAATGGTGTCTTACCAATTTCGTCCTTTCGTTGGTAGCCTTCCTATTGCAAGTACGTCTTCTTCAAATACAGTACAAACGACAGTGAATCAAGCAACTATAAGTATGCAAAAGTCTGTAGATCTACAGACGGCAACACTTAATGATGTATTAACGTACACGGTTAATGTAACGAATAATGGAAACATCACTGCAAACAATGTTATTTTTGTTGATAGTATCCCTGCTGGAACAACATTTGTCGCAAATAGCGTTACGGTAAACGGGGTAGCACGTCCAGGAGCGAATCCAGCAAGTAGTATTAATCTTGGAAGTATTAATGCATCGCAAACGACTGTAGTGCGCTTTCAAGTTCGAGTGACATCAAACCCTCTTGTCAATCCAATTCCAAACCGTGCGAGTGTAACATTTAACTTTACTCCAGTACCTGGTCAACCACCAGTTTCAGGGCAAGCGACAAGCAATACTGTAGTTACGACAATTAATATAGCTGATATAACAACGAGAAAAACAGTGGATAAAGCTTTTGCAACGGTTAACGACGTTCTTACGTACACGGTAACAATTCAAAATACAGGAAATGTACTTGCGACGAATGTTATTTTTCAAGATCCAATCCCAACTGGAACGACTTTTATCACAAATAGTGTAACTGTAGATGGAATTTCGCAACCTGGGGCAAATCCGGCAACTGGCTTTACAGTTGCTAACATATCTCCAGGTGGGACTAGGACAGTTACATTTCAAGTACGAGTAACTTCTACGCCATCAGGAGGTACGATTCCGAATCGCGGAAATGTGTCTGCTAATTTCGTCGTTATTCCGAATCAGCCGCCAATAACGATTAATAGACAAACGAATACAGTTGTGACACAAGTTAATACAGGCAGTTTAAATGTAATAAAAGAAGTGAATACAACACAAGCAGCAGTAGGAGATACTTTAACATATACGATTGCCGTTCAAAATACAGGAAACGTTCCGCTAACAAATGTGTTATTTCAAGACACTATTTCTTCCGCTGTTTCCTTCGTTGCAAATTCTGTAACAATTAATGGAGTACAGCAAAGTGGACTAAATCCGAATACAGGATTCTCTCTTCCAAATATTCCTGCGGCTCAAACGGTTGTAGTCACATTTGACGTAGTAATTGTACAGAATCCAGAAAATGAAGATATTTTAAATCAAGCAAATGTAACAGCAAGCTTTCAAGTGAATCCGAATGAACCACCAGTAACAATCAATGTACCGAGTAATGTTGTGAATACGACAGTACAATCAGGGAACTTTGAAGTTGTGAAAGCAGTGAATACGAATGTGGCAACGGTAGGAGATGTTTTAGTATATACAATCGAAGTTATAAATGCAGGTAGTGTACCAGCTACAAGTGTATTTTTCCAAGATTCAATTCCGCCAGGGACATTATTTATTGAAAATAGTGTATTGGTTAATGGTGTTTTACAAGAGGGGGCAGATCCAGGACTAGGATTCCCATTAAATGATTTACCTACTGGCGCGAGTGTAATTATTTCATTTGAAGTATTAATTGATGAAATTCCGCCAGGGAATAATGTTGTAAATAACGCGAATGTAACTGGAGATTTTCTTGTAAATCCAACAGAGCCACCAATTACTGTGACGGTTCCAAGTAATACTGTTATGACAGTTGTGAATTCCTCAGGACTAAATGTAATGAAGAGTGTAAGCGCTACTGAAGCAGGTGTAGGAGATACACTAACATATACAGTTGCTATACAAAATAGTGGAACGGTAGTAGCGACAAATGTATCATTCCTTGATCCGATTCCAGTTGGAACCACTTTTGTAGCGAATAGTGTAACAATAAACGGGACACCTCAACCAGGTTTAAACCCGACAACTGGATTTCCACTTGCTAATATTCCAGTAGGAGGTATAGTAACAGTTACTTTCCAAGTGGCAATCACGAGTGTACCACCAAATAGAGTTCTTCCGAATAATGCGAATGTAACTGCTGATTTCCAAGTAAGTCCTCTCCAGCCACCAATTACAATTGTAACGATTAGTAATATTGTTGTGACGCGAGTGAATGTAGGATCAATTAATGTAATAAAAAGTGTAAATACACCACAAGCAGGTGTAGGAGATACGTTAACGTATACGATTCTTATTCAAAATACAGGAACTGTCCCCGCAACGAATATTATTTTTCAAGATCCAATCCCATCTGGAGCTACATTTGTAGCGAATAGTGTAACGATTAATGGAGTCGTTCAGCAAGGTGCGAATCCTATAGTGGGTTTTCCTGTTACAAATATTCCAGTTGGGCAAACTGCTACAATTACGTTCCAAGTGACAGTGACAAGCGTTCCGAGTGGTGGAAATATAAGAAATCAATCGAATGTTACTGCAAGTTTCCTTATAAATCCGGCAGGACCTCCTATAACGACTACTACAAATAGTAATTTTGTAGTAACACAAGTAAATACAGCGAGACTAACTATACAAAAATCTTCATCTGTACAACAAGCAGCACTTGGAGAGACTTACACATATTCTGTTGTTATACGAAATACAGGTACAGTTGCAGCTACAAATATTTCTTTTATTGACACGATTGCTCCAGAAACAACATTTGTAGCAAATAGTGTAACGATAAATGGAACGCCTCAACCTGGATTTGATCCAAATATTGGTTTCCCGCTTCCTAATATTGAAGCTGGCACATCATTGACAGTAACATTCCAAGTGATAGTTGTTGCACCATCAACGCTTGGGGCAGTTCTAAACACAGCGTCTGCTACAGCTACTTTCTTATTGAATCCTTTACAACCACCTGTAACAACAACGAACTCAAGTAATACAACGGTAGTTACAATACCGTTACCTCCTCCTGGTGAAGTGACAGCAATAAAAACAGTAAATATTGCAACTGGGGCTGTTGGGGATGTATTAACGTATACAGTGCTAATAACGAATGTAGGAATTATCCCTGTTACAGATGTACTCTTCCAAGATGTCATTCCAGAAGGGACGACGTTTGTTGACAACAGTGTAACGATAGGTGGAATACAGCAACCTGGATTAAATCCAGAAATAGGCTTTACAGTTAGTCCGTTATTAAATGCTGGTGCGAGTATTTCTGTAACGTTCCAAGTGACCATTACGGAAATTCCTGATAATGAAGTCATATTAAATGATGCTGACGTTACATTTACTTCACAACCGAATCCGCAGGAGCCACCGATTACGCAAACGATATTAACGAATTTAGTCGTTACGACAATTAATATAGCTTCAATTTTTCCAGTAAAAATAGTAGATAAAGAGGCAGCGACGGTTGGGGAAATATTAACCTATGATGTACTAATTTTTAACTTTGGAACGGTACCGGCAACGAATGTCCAATTTCTTGATTCTAGTACGAGTGGTGTAGCATTTGTTCCAGGAAGTGTGAGTATAAACGGAGTGCCAGAACCAGGATTAGATCCGTTTATAGGCTTTGCAGTTCCAGATATACCTGTAGGTGATTTTGTACTTGTCACATACCAAGAGATGGTAACGAGCATACCTCAAGGTGGAACAGTTGTTAACTTTGTGGACGTTACGGCTACGTTTGCTGTAAGTGAAACAGAGCCGCCTATTACTGAAACGACGACAAGTAACACGACATTAACAGAAATAAATGAATCTGGTTTGAATGTTTTAAAATCAGTAAGTCAGCCGGTTGTTGCAGTAGGCGATACAATCACATATACAACAGTAGTTCAAAATACGGGAACAGTGATAGCGACGAATGTTCAATATAGTGATGTATTACCATCCTCTATAACATTCGTACCGAATAGTGTAACGATAAACGGTGTGTTACAGCCTGGATTAGATCCTAACACTGGCTTCTCACTTCCGGATATAACTCCAGGTGAAAGTGTAGAAGTCACATTCCAAGTAACAGTTGTTAGCGTTCCGTCAAACGGAACAATTGCCAATACGGCAAATGTTACCGGAAGCTTTATTTTAGTACCAGGAGAACCACCAGTTATAGTAAATCAGCCAAGTAATACAACACTCACAACTGTAAATAGAGGACGCTTTAATGTTATTAAACAAGTAAATAGAGCCGCTACTCTAGTTGGAGATGTATTGACGTATACAGTGCAAATAACGAATACAGGAACAGTAACAGCTAACAATGTTCAGTTTATTGATACGATTTCAACAGGTGCGTCATTTGTACCAAATAGTGTAACGATAAATGGAGCCCCGCAACCAAACTTAAATCCGATTACTGGATTTGGAGTTGGAGATATCCCAGTTGGTGAAACAGTTATAGTGACGTTTCAAGCGACAGTTACAAACATCCCGTCATCAGGAACAATTACGAACGTTGCAAATATAACAGGAAGCTTTACTTTAGTGCCAGGAGAGCCACCGGTTGTAGTAACAGAGCCGAGTAATACGACGATAACTAGAGTGAATAGAGGACGGTTCAGCGTTATAAAATCTGTAAATAAAGAAGCGACACGATTAGGAGATACGTTAACGTATAGTGTGCAAGTTACAAATACGGGAACGGTAACAGCGACAAACGTTCAGTTTAGCGATGTTCCATCACCTAGTTTAGAATTCGTTCCTGGAAGTGTACAAATAAATGGGATTCCGCAAGTAGGTTTAGATCCATTTGTAGGCTTTGCATTGCCTAATCTTGCAGTAGGGGATAGCGTATTAATTACATTTGAAGTAAATGTAATCGCAGTTCCGCCTTCTAGTAGCATTATGAATACAGCAAGAGTAACGGGTGATTTTGAATTAATTCCAGGAGAACCTCCGTTTACAATTACGAATTCAAGTAATACGACAGTCACACCAGTAAATAGAGGCAGTTTAGATATGCAAAAAGAAGTAGATCATTCAATTGTTGGAGTAGGAGAAACAGTAAAGTATACGGTTCGAATATTAAATACTGGTACTGCTGATGCGATGAATATTCAATTTATCGATGTCCTATCTCCGGAAGCTGTTTTTGTACCAAATAGTGTAACTGTAAATGGAGTAGCTCGTCCGGGAGTAAATCCGCAGGTTGGATTTACGATTGTAGACATTCCAGTTGGTGAGACGGCGATTGTAACATATGAAGCTACGATTACGAGCTTTCCAGATGGTGGTACAGTAGTGAACGTTGCTGGGGCGTTAGCAGAATATATTTTAGTACCAGGGGAGCCTCCAGTTACAGTGATGGATACGAGCAATACAGTTATAGTGACGGTAAATACTGCAATCTTATTTGTTGCAAAAGGAGCAAACTTTGAAGTAGCGATGGTAGGAGATGTTGTCACTTATGGAGTTGCCGTTATAAATGACAGTACAGTTCCTGTGACGAATATTGTTTTAACAGATATCATTGATCCGAATACTTTATTTATAAATGGCACGGTAACGGTAAATGATGTACCTCTTCCATTTGCTAATCCGAATACCGGTATTCCGTTAGGTGATTTTCAGCCAAATGACGCAGCAATTATTAATTTCCAAGTTGTAATAACAGGAGGACAAATAAATAATTTAGTTACAAATACTGCTATAGCAAATGGGCTCGCAACTGTAAATCCGAATGAGCCGCCAGTAGTAGTTGAAGGTGATAGCAATACAGTTGTTATCCCGTTTATTTCTCAAAATGTCTCAACGACAGTCGTAAAAACGGCAAATTTACAGGCAGCAACAATTGGCGATGTTATTACGTTTACGATAGTTATTACAAATACGGGGGATACAGCAATACAAAATATTCGTTTTCAAGATATGTTAGATAGTAGTGTTCAATTTGTCCTTGGAACTGTAACGATTGATAATACGCCAGTGCCAAATGTAAACCCAGTATCAGGTTTTATTATAGGAAATTTAAATCCAGGTGAAGCACGGACAGTTTCGTTCCAAGTAGTAGTGCAGAGCGCGCCAAATGGTTCAGGAAATTATATAAATCAAGCGAGTATTCGTTTCGAACATCAAGTAGGCACAGTATTGCCACCTGTTACACAAATGGTAGAAAGTAACATAGTTGTCATTCCATTTGTTCCAACGATAGAACAAATTTGTGAAACGAATCTTAATTGCTTAGGGAAAATTCCTTTTCAATGTTCTCCGTGTAATCATTTACAAATAAATAAAAAATAAATACAGAAAGAGCATCCGGAAAAAGGATGCTCTTTCTGTATTTATCATGTAGATTCTTTTTCGGGTGAGGTGAAAAATTCGTCGATTTTGTCGGAGAGTAGTAATGGAATGGCTCCTTTTATAACAGAAATGTCCCAGTCCCACCATGCGAGATTCTCTAGTTTGTCAATCGTTTCTTGCGGGAAACGATATCGAACAAATTTTGCAGGATTACCAGCTACAATTGCATACGGGGGTACATCTTTTGTAACAATGCTCCTGGCGCCGATAATGGCCCCGTTACCAATTGTAACACCAGATAAAATGCAGGATTGATAACCAATCCACACATCATTGCCGACTACGATATCACCTTTTGAAGAAGGGTGACCAGTAATATGTGCTCCTTCATCAAAAAGTGCATTAAATGGATAAGTTGTTATCCAGTCTGCGCGATGTTCACCGCCAAGTATGAAAACGACTTCTTCTGCTAATGAACAAAACTTACCTATTTTTAATTTTGTTTCATTGTTCCAAGAAAAAATGGTTGGCCCTACTTTACTATAAGTATAATCACCAATATCATATTTATTATATTCAGGTTTTTGATTTAAATATAACATGCTTCTTCAGCCTCCTTTCTCAATTAAGTGATACGTATGGAATATTATATGCAAGATGTAGTAATGTGAACTGTATTAATAGGTGAAATGAACAAAAGGAAGTGGGATGTATGCGATACGAAATGGGTCTATATAATAAACCGTTTCAGTCAATTCAATCAGGAAAAAAAGTATATGAAGTACGCCTATACGATGAAAAACGTCAACTAATAAACAAAGGCGATGAAATCGTGTTTACGAATCTTACGACAACAGAAATGATGACGGTAAAAGTAACGGAAATAAAGCGATACGAGAGCTTTAAAGCCATGTATGAACAAATCGATAAAAAATTATTGGATTGTGAAAATGATAGTTTAGAGGAAATGTTAGAAAGTACATACAAAATATATACGAAAGAACAAGAAAAAGAGTGGGGAACAGTTGCGATTCGTATTGAGGTAATAAAATGATAAGAAATCGCGGAGCGGCTATCATTGTACAGGAAGGAAAAATCGCTCTTATAAAACGTATTCGAGAAGAGGAAACATATTATGTGTTTCCTGGCGGAGGGATTGAGGAAGGTGAAACGCCTGAAGAGGCAACGAAAAGAGAGGTATACGAAGAATTAGGGGTACATATAAAAGTGGAGCACCTTATTGCAAAGGTAAAATATAAAGGAAATGAATATTATTATGCTGCCTATATTACAGGCGGAGTGTTCGGAAGTGGAACAGCTGAGGAATTTCAGTGGGAAGGTAGAGGAAGTTATATTCCGTTATGGCTACCGATAAATGAGTTGGAAAAAGTGAATATAAAACCTTATGAAGTGGTCGGAAATATATTTAATCATTATAAAATATAACGTCTGACAACATACAAAAAAAACCATTGACATAGGCTTCTGATTTAAGTATTGTATTCGAGTATGTTTATAATCAGGAGGTTTATATGAGCAATCAAACTACTACACATCATGTGAAAATGACAACAGCAGATCCATCTGGAATTGGTCTATTTGGATTAGCGATGGTAACACTTGTAGCATCATCTCAAAAGTTAGGCTTAACAGATGGCGTTTCACTTGTATTACCGTGGGCAATCTTTTTAGGAGGATTTGCACAAATCTTTGCTTGCATTCATGATGCAAAGCATAACAATACATTCGGTACAACAGCATTCGGTGCGTACGGTCTATTTTGGCTAGGTGTTGGAATGACTTGGTTAATTCAACTTGGAGTATTTGGCGAAAAATTAGCACAAGCTGCAGATTCAAAACAGCTTGGTGTAGCCTTTATCGGATATTTGATTTTCACAATCTTTATGACAATTGGTGCAATGGAAACACATAAAGTATTATTTATGATTTTCGTCCTTATTGATTTCTTATTTATCGGTCTTTCATTAAGTACTTTAGGTGTTATGCCGCATGCAATGCATAATTTAGCAGCATATTCTGAACTTCTTATTTCATTATTATCTTTCTATGGTTCAGCAGCAGCAGTGTTAAACACACACTTCGGAAAAGTTGTTTTACCAGTTGGAAAGCCGTTTGGTATTTTTAAAAAGTAATAAAAAAGCACAGATGATTGTATAGTCATCTGTGCTTTTTTATTTATTGAAAGCTATAGCAGTCGTCCTTGTTAATTCAGAAATTTTTTGAGAGCTCGCAGAATTACCGTCTATTGTTACATGAACTTGTTGCTTAGGGTTCGCTGTAACTACCCATGCGTTTGGTAAATAGCGTGATTTATGAGATAAGGTGGAAGGGATATTTAAAATATCTCCCATTGCATATAATGTTGCTGATGATCCACCGTCCATTGCCATCGCATTGACAGCACCTTTTTCATAAAGAATATCTTGACAATCTCTCAAGGAAGCACCAATGCTATGAGGTTGTCTACCATCAATGACGAAAAACATAATCGATCCATCTTTTTTCTGAGCCATAATGCTTCGAGGGCCATATCCCCAACCACCATCATTTGTAATCATTTTTTCTCCATTTACAATTAGCTGAGGCATAAATCCAGCAGCGGAAACAACATTTTTATTTAACAATTGGTTAGCAGAAAACTCTCCAGAAACCATTTGTCCATATTTTGTAATACCACTAGTGAGGGTAGGGGTATTAATATCTTTCGGCGTGTTTATAACTTTACCGTTTTCAATAACAATACCGATTCCGGTTTTACCACCACCATGCCCGGTTTCATCCCAAAAACCACTGGCATTGACAGCGGCAACTGCATGGTTTCGCTTTGCCATTACGTATATTTTTTCTCCGACGTCTTTACCTTCTGAACCTTGCTGGGTAACAAGTTTTACGTTGAATGGATTACTAATTGTCATTAATTTCCCTTCGAAAAAATGATCATTATATTTTTTCTTTATTGTTTCAATAGAAACATCTAGTGGTAAATCTTTTCGTCTTTCTAACTCTTTTTTTGAAAGTTTAGAAGTTAAAAATTCACTATTTTTCCATTTTGGATTTGTGATGGATTGAGAAATATCATTTAATTCTTCATCAGACAATAACGTGAATTTTGCATATTGTGGATGCTGAGAAGTTAAAATACTCTCGGCTGCGATAACACGTAAATTATGACCGTATGAAGTACCGAATAAAATAATAGCAGCTCCTATTAGTAAGAATATTGTTAAAAGGGAGGTTGCTTTTAAAAATCTAATAAAATACTTTCTCATCATAAGGACTCCTCTTTCTGTAAAGTGAACAATTGATTAGAGATTGAGCATGATACAAAAACATTTTTTATTTGAAATAAGTAATGTGAAATGATGATAATACAATAATGTTTGAAGATAGATTTGGCAATAGTTGAATATGAATGTAGATATTTAAAATGAAATATAAATAGTCAGATGTGAAATGTAAATAAAAGTAGAAAAAAATCAATTGAAATTGATTCTCATTATTAATATAATGAGAATGAGAATCATTTATTGTTAGAGGGGGATGCCAAAGTGGCAAAAATTTTAATAGCTTATGCAAGTATGTCAGGAAATACAGAGAGTATTGCTGATTTAATTAAAGTTAGTTTAGATGCTTTTGATCATGAAGTAGTATTGCAAGAAATGGAAGGCATGGATGCTGAAGAATTATTAGCTTATGATGGAATCATTTTAGGATCTTATACGTGGGGCGATGGTGAATTACCATTTGAAGCGGAAGATTTTCATGATGACTTAGAAAATATAGATTTAGCTGGGAAAAAGGTAGCGGTGTTCGGATCGGGTGATACAGCGTATGAACTGTTTTGTGAAGCGGTAACGATATTTGAAGAACGTCTTGTAGAGCGCGGTGCAGAGCTTGTACAAGAAGGGCTAAAAATTGAATTAGCTCCAGAAGATGAAGAGGATGTTGAAAAATGCAGTAATTTTGCAATTGTATTTGCTGAGAAGTTCTAAGAATGGGAGTGTCAACGTGGAGACAATGTTAAGTGTAACTGCTATTACAAAGTTAAGAGATGGAAAACTGTTGTTAGCTACTACATATAATGGCTTATTTGTTGAACAAGACGGAGAATGGAAACGAATTTTAAATGGTTTTCAAAAACGAATTAGGGATTTACATAGCGAAGATAATGTAGTTTATGGTGTAGGTGACGAAGGGATTTTTATTCGTAGTATGAATGGTGGAGAGAACTGGACAATTCAGCGTTTTCCAACAAAAGCAACGAGTTGGAATGTATGTAGCAATGTACAAGGAAATGTTGTTGCTCATGGAGAAAAAACGCTGTATCTTTCTAATAATTTCGGTTCGACATGGGAAACTATTCATCCGTTTCTTGAGTATGGCAGTGCGGCACCGTCTATTCGATCGTTATTTTTATATAAACATTACTTATTTATTGGTACGAAAATACATGCTAAATATGGTGGTGTTTGGCTCTTTGATTTGAAGACACGTAAATTAAAGAGGATTAAAATTGCGATGAATCAAATGATCTCCGCGTTGACTTTACACAATTCTTATTTAGTAGCGGCAAGTGGATCGTGCAAGGGAGTTAGCGGGAATATTTCTTATTGTAAAATAGATGAAAGTATTGCAAGTGAAAAAATATATTGGCACACATGTCAAAGTGAGCAGAAAGCAAGTAGTTATTTAGACTTAAGTGTAGATCAACATGTTTTATATACAACTTCAACGCAAAATAAGGCGGGTATTAGTAGTGTGTGCCGTGTGCTTCTTGAAGAAGGTATTGTTACAGTATGTGATTCAGTTAAAGGGCACGGATGGCGCATTGTTAATCAAAAAGAGGGTTATGTAGTAGCCGGATCAGGTGAATTAAAAGCAATGCAGTGGGAACAAAAAATAATTTAAGAAAAAACTTTACTTTTATTATATTGATATGATATAGTATGTTTAAACCATTTTACTTTTAATAATATAGAGATTTAAATGAGCTGTAACTTCCGAGGAGGATAGCAATGTTAAATCTCCTCAGGGGTTGCAGTTTTTTAATATCTGGCTTATTATTGTAAGGTGGTTGAAAATGAATATGTACATATAGGTACATTGTAGGAGGATTTTTTTCATGCAAAACGGTAAAGTAAAATGGTTTAACTCAGAAAAAGGTTTCGGTTTCATCGAAGTTGAAGGCGGAGAAGACGTATTCGTTCATTTCTCAGCTATCCAAGGCGAAGGCTTCAAAACTTTAGAAGAAGGTCAAGAAGTTACTTTCGAAGTAGAACAAGGTAACCGTGGACCTCAAGCTACTAACGTAAACAAGAAGTAATTTTTGAAAAAAGAAGGGCTCGCCCTTCTTTTTTTTTGCACTTTTATAGATGTCCTCCTATTTACATATCATAACAAGACTGAATTTTCATTTATTTATTCGGAGTATTTTTGTATAAAGTACATGAATAAATAAATACTGAAAATAAAGTGTTTGTGTGAAAAGGAATTTAGAAAGAGGTAAATAAATTGAAAAACGCTACACATTTCATTGTGTTTGATATTGAAAGGAATTTCAGACCGTATAAATCAGAAGATCCATCAGAAATAGTTGATATCGGAGCTGTAAAAATAGAAATAGGTACAATGAAGATAATTGAAGAATTTTCGGAGTTAGTAAAACCAAGTGCACGATTAACTCGTCATACAACAAAATTAACCGGTATTACGAAAAAAGATTTAATGGGTGTAGAAAAATTCCCTCAGATTATAGAGAAATTTATTCAGTTCATCGGCGAAGGTTCTATATTTGTTTCATGGGGAAAAGAAGATTATCGCTTTCTATCTCATGATTGTACATTATATGGTGTTGAATGCCCAAGTATAGAAAAAGAAAATAGAATTGATTTGCAAAAATTTGTTTTCCAAGCATATGAGGAATTGTTTGAACATACGCCAAGTTTACAATTTGCGGTAGAACAGCTCGCTTTAACGTGGGAAGGAAAACAGCACCGTGCTTTAGCAGATGCTGAAAATACAGCAAATATACTTCTTAAAGTGTATAGCGAGAGAGATATTAATAAGCGATACAAAAGACATGGTGAACTTGAACTTGTAAAAAACGGAAAACTAACAGAAAAAGCGAAAAAAAAGATGCGAAAATGGGTATTTAAAGAACTAAAGAAAAATACAGAACGCCCTTTTGAATGGAGTACATTTGAAAGTGGTGACACGTGGGAAAGTATAACGGAAAGATATTATATAAGTGAAAATACAGTAGAACTCCTGAAAAAACATTTTCGTACAGCAGTGAGAAAAGCGGAACGACAGATTAGGTATTTGGCTGAGATGGAGGAGAATACAGAGGTTAAATGAATTGCTCCTCCATCTCTAACTACATACATGTAATAACAGCGTATTGATATTAAATAGGCATCAACTTGTTGTTGTGATTGTACATTATAATTGCTTTGGGAGTGTTAAGACGTAATAAGAGTTTTAAACTGTATTAATAAAATAAAAATATATATAAAGAAAAGAGTGTAGTTTAATGGAAACAATCTTTAACATTTTAACTGTTTTAGTTTTTGGGATAATATTTACCACACAATTAGCATTAACTACACTTTCTTTCATAGTAAAGAAGAATTGGAAAAAACTTAATATCTCTTTAAGTTGTGGTGTATTAAAGTTTAAAATAGAAGAGTAAGATTGAGTTTTGTACAAGGGAGGTATGATAGTGGTAGACTTGGATATTAAAGATGTCACAGTAAAGATGGAATTAAACGGTGTCTTTTGGAATGAGGATCGGATTGCTGAAATGAAGGTGACTACAAAAGAAGAGCATTCTGTTATTCTTCGTCTAGTAGTTGATTTAGAAAGTAAAACTATTAGGGCGACGAGTGCGGAAATAGTGAATGGATTCTGCCCTCTGTGCAAACAGAAAAGGGACGAATGTAGTGAACTTAATGACTTGCAAAACAAAATGGAAATTTTAGAAGAAGCCTACGATTGGGTGAGAGAACATCCGGAATATCGTTTTCAATTATCTTTTTACGAGTACAATAAATTTGAGGTAGTAAAGTGAAATTTGCATTTTAACAACTTATAGAAGGACTTGGTCAACTAGAAATATTGAAGTAGATATTTCTAATGGAAATAAGCCTGTATAACAAGGAAGGGATATATTTGATTCTGCAACAAATGTCATCTTGCATCAAAAAAATTTAAAAATAAACATGTTTTATTATAAAGCAGAAAAATCGATTCTTAGTAGAATCGGTTTTTAATATAAATAAAAGAGCGCTTATTAAAAGCGCCCAGTAACAACAGTTATATGGAAGTATTTATCCCGTAAAAGCCCGATTGGTGAGGGCTAATAATTAGTGGGGGATGAACAAAACCCCACTGATTAAAGTTTCACTTTATTCAATACCGCTCGGATCAAACGAATACTGCTGCTTATTCTCAATCCGCTCAATCACATCTTGCAGCTCATCTGGCTTCAGAAACTCAATAGGAGAGAAGCCTTTTTCAAATGTAAGTGTGTCTGCTTCAATCATAAGTACATATCGATCATTTACCTTCGCAATATGTATTTGATCCCCAAAATCCGCAAGCAACGCCTTCACAGAGATATGATCGGCTTTTAGTTTTAATTCCACTTCAGGAGCATGCTCGACGATTTGAGCGGTTGCTTCCATTACTTCTTCAGTTGAAAATTGTTCCATAATTTCGCGTTTCGGACTGGCAGCCCATACTTCCATCGCTTGGTCGAATTGTTCGCGTTCTTCCGTACCTTCTTCAAATACATCTTCAATTTGGTCGTATACCATGTCCATTACTTGTGTTTTCATAATTTCAGGCATAGAGCGTTCATATTCGACGAATTTTAAGAAGTCTTCAAAGTAGCGGGCATGTGATGCTTGATGTATTTTTAGTTCGCCTACTTCAACCATTCCTTCTTCAGGCATGTACGGATATTGGATAGATTTCATATTCTTTGTTGTGATGGCCATTTCAACGTTACGAATCAGTGTTGATTCATCAGAAATAGAAGCAACCTTTGGTTCAAAGTCGCATTTCATTACGAATACGAATGGATCATCAAAGTATTTGCGTAGTTTTGCCTGAGCAATTAAAAATACACCACCACGTACAGCGCTTGTGTCAAGATATGTATAAACGAGAGGTTCGCTCATATCTTTAAAGTTTTCTTTTGTTTCTGCAAAGCGAATACGATTAAAAAGGTTGTAATGAGGGTTTGAATCAAGTTCGTGCCCTTCTTCTACAATAAAGCGACCGATTTTTGTTGGGGCTTGTTCTGTTTTTGCATGACGTTCTACTTTTCGCTTCGATATTTTTA
The DNA here is from genome assembly GCF_050172015.1 of Bacillus sp. GMa5/1. Classification (NCBI taxonomy): domain Bacteria; kingdom Bacillati; phylum Bacillota; class Bacilli; order Caryophanales; family Bacillaceae; genus Bacillus; species Bacillus sp. GMa5/1. The sequence goes on from NZ_JBNLYC010000021.1 coordinate 47,394, forward strand.
ATAACTCACCATTCAAAAATTCTTTTAAGGAACTATCTTCATATTCTTCAGCGTCTAAAGTTTGAAAATGTTTGTAGCGTTTATCAACTGCTTCACCTTTTCCTTCTACTTGTACAACATAAAAGGAAAGATAATTTATTTCAAAATCCATATTTATCACCTTGTTTCATTTCATTAACTCTTATCAGTATAGAGATGGAAAAAACTTTCGTCAATTTATATAAGGAAGGGGAAGCCCCTTCCTTTATATAATCTTTATTTTCTCGATTAAAATCCGTCTTCTAATGCTGCGAATGGAATGTTTAGTCTGTTTTCTACTGTGCGTAAACGTTGGTTTAAGCGGTTTAGTCTACGTGTATGGCGCTCAACTGTATTTTCTAGTTGACGAACTCTTTGTTCAAGCTCATTTACGCGTCTTTCTAATTGACGATTTCCAGTGCCAGGAAAAGAGATTGGAAGTTGGAATTGTCTATTTTGGTCATATGGATTCGTGTGCTCTGCTTGATCTATATAAGATTGATATTGTGCTTGTAAGTCATACTGTGGTTGTTGGTACGCATATTGATTATATGGATCATATGGATTGTAGGGATACATAATAACATCCTCCATTTCTTTAAAATAGGTTGAATTCACCATAATGTATGTGCAAAAGCGGAGCGGTGGCACGGCAAATACCTATTTATGTTGACGGGATTTCTCTTTATCCCGCATTAACGGGCAGTAAGACCCCACTGATTAAAGTTTCACTTTATAAAAAATAGCTTGAGGGTTTTTGATTTGTATTTCTTTTGCTTGATGGTATATACTGGATAAAAGAGAGAGTTTACATAAAAGTTACAATTCTATCAAACTCAAACTTTTATGTAAATATGTATAGACATTTATAAAAGAAAAGAGTAATTTATATAGAGTGAAAAATAACTTGTAACATTTTATAAACATATTGTAAAATGATTGTAACAAAACATACATAAAAATGAAATAAATACATAATAGTGATGTTGGGGAAAGGGAGAGAGTATATTGTTCCGTAAAGTAAAGGGTATATTAGTTGGGGTGTTATGTGTAGCTGTAGTGAGTGGCTGTGGTGCAAAAGTAAGTGATGTTGCATTGGTAAGTGATATTGGTGGGCACACTGTAGAGGCTAAAGCAGAAGTGCAAGATACTATTAGTTTAGTTGATGGTCGAACTGGTACTGAAGTGAAAAAATTAGATTTATCTGGTTTAGGCTATTTTGAAGATGAAGCGAAATTTAAAAAGTCTGTAACAAAGGTTGTTGGTGAGGTTGGAAAAAGCGTCGACAAAAAAATGGTTCCTTCACGTATAGCACCTGATGGAAGTTGGCAAGAAGGAAAACCTTCTTATGAATTAATGGAAAAAGAATTAGTAGATAAATTGTTAAACGTTGGTATGTGGGATGCTACGTATCAGTTGCCGATCGTGGAGAAAAAACCAGTCGCAACATTAAGTGATGCGCAAGGAAATGGTACGGTAATTGGTAGATATGAAACGAACTTAGGTGGTTCAACAGGTGGCCGTATTGAGAATATTCGTTTGTCAGCAGCGAGCATAAACGGAGTTGTGTTAGCAAAAGGAGACCGTTTCTCTTTTAATTCATTAATCGGTGATACAACACCAGATAAAGGATATCAATTAGGGAAAGAAATAGTTGATGGTAAATTAGTAGATGGATATGGCGGTGGTGTTTGTCAAACATCTTCAACTTTATACAATGCAGCAGATCAAGCTGGCCTGAAAATGGTGGAGAGAACTACACATTCTAAAACGGTAGGTTATGTTCCACAAGGAAGAGATGCTACAATTGCATATCCATATTTAGATTTAGTATTTGAAAATACGAATGATGCACCTGTGAAGCTTTATATGGGCATTCAGGGTGGAAAGCTAGTTGCTGAAGTACATAAAATGAGATAAGAGTTATAAAGCCACCTTTTCTGAAATTTAGAAAAGGTGGCTTTTTTATTATGAAAATAAAAATGTATGTAAATTCTGACTTTTCTTATTTACATAGGATGATTTTAGTTGTATCCTTCATAGTAACGGTTATATGTAATGGAAAAATATAGGGATAAGGAGATGGAGTTATTCATGGTACAAATTCATCCGAAAACACGTATTGGTCATGTTGAATTTAAAGTGAAAGACTTAGAGCGTCAAATTGCTTTTTATGAGAATGTTGTAGGATTAGAGGTAATTAAGCAAGAGGGGAATAAAGCATATTTATCTGGAAAAGGTGGAAAGAACGCGTTACTTGTTCTTGAAAAGTTAGAGGACGGGGTACTGCAAGAACCGCGTACGACTGGTATATATCATGTAGCCTTTTTAGTTCCGACTCGTGAAGCTTTTGCTTCTGCGCTATTTGGGGTTCTTCGTAATAAGAATGTAATTGACAGCCCGGATGAGCAAGAAGGGCGTTATACATATTCAAATGAAATTTTACCAATTTCAAGGTTTAATAGTGCAAGTGATCATACATATAGCGAAGCTTTTTATTTGCAAGATTTAGAGGGGAATGGTATTGAAATTTATGCAGACCGTCCGCGTGATCAATGGGGAGAAGGGTCAGGAGGAAGTACACCACTTGATTTAAAAGAATTGGCAACACTCGTTGATTATGAGTTTGATGGTTTGCCTGCTAATACTGTCGTTGGGCACGTACATTTACGAATAGCTGATGTAGAGAAATCACATGAATTTTATGTGGAAACAGTAGGTTTTGAAGTACAACAGCGTGAAGAGGATTGCTTATTTATTTCAGCAGGGGGATATCATCACCATATTGGTGCAAATACGTGGAACGGAGTAAACAATCCACACCCACCAGTATATGCAACTGGACTAAAGGTATATGCTATTGTACTACCGCATAAAGAAGCGTTAGACGATGTGAAAGAAAGATTAATAGAAAAACAACATGAAATAAATGAAACTACAAATGGGTTTGTGGTGGTAGATCCAAGTGGTATTACAGTGCAGTTTGAAATAGAAGCAGTGTAAAATAAGCGAGAAAGTGTATAATCACTTTCTCGCTTATTTGTGATCATTCATAGCTCAATCCAATATCTTCTTACTATATTCCCATCTTCCTCAGTGAAATCATCATCACGAAGCCCGCCGTTATGCAAAATCGTTTTTTCAGAAGCGGTATTCACTGCGTCGCAAACGACAAGTACTTTCGTGATGTCTAATTCCTTCGTTTTTTCTAATGATAATGCTAGTAATTTCGTAGCATAACCTTTTCTTCTTTCAGAAGGGCGAATACCATAACCGATATGACCGCCAGCGTTAAATAAATGTTTGGTTAAACTATGACGTATATTAACAGCTCCCACAATTTTATTTTCATCTGTAACAAGCCAATATGTAGAGTCTGGTACCCAATTTTTAGGGATATTTATTCCGTTATGCGCATCGAGAAGTTCTTGAACCATAGCTGGGAAGTTGGCAGGATTTTTTGAGATAACCCACGGGATCATTGTTTCACCGCTATCTTTCCATTCGTTATAGAAATCTAAGTATTCTTCTTGTAAATCAGTAGTAGGTGTGAGTAATGAGACGTTCATTGTTAGTAAGCTCCTTTATTTATATAGTTTTTATAAAAAATTACGATACAAAATGAAAGCGTTTTCTATAATTTCTCAACCTAA
>NZ_JBNLYC010000022.1:0-49815 GCF_050172015.1 Bacillus sp. GMa5/1
AAATAAATGAACTCATTACGTATTGTGTAATTAATACTGTTAAAAATTTGGCTGAAATAATTTGCGCTGGTTTTAATGGTAATGGTAATAACATTTCAATGTCATTGCTGTAGTAAAATACAGTTAAAATGTTCGTAATACTCATTAAAAATACCCATATACTCGCAATCGCAAGTCCCATTGCGATAATCATTCCTGGATCTTGCCCTAAATGTATCATTCCCTCATACATTGCATGCGTGATAGAACCAAACAGTAAAAAGCCGACAAATAAAATAGCTGCAAATGAAAATACATACGCCCATCGCTTCTTCTTATCTGTTATAAAATCTGCATAATTTAATTTCAATAATACTTTCGTTAACGTCCCAATTTTACTCATTGCCCGTCATCTCCAAGAACATTTTTTCAAGTGATTCATTGGATTTAAAATGATCTCTCATTTCATCTAAATTTCCTTTAAACTGTAAATTCCCCTTATTAATAATAGCAACCCGGTCACATATTTTTTCCGCTACTTCTAATACGTGTGTAGAGAAAAATACAATCTTTCCTTTATCCGCATGCTCTCTCATCATTTCTTTTAAAATATATGCAGATTTCGGATCAAGCCCAGTTAATGGCTCATCTAAAATCCATACATCTGGCTCATGTACGAGCACACCAATAATAACGATTTTTTGTCTCATACCGTGCGAATAACTTTGAATTTGATCAGATAATGCATTATAAAGATCAAACTTCTTCGCTAAAGACTCTATTCGTTCTTGTCGTACTTCTTTTGGCACTTCATACATATCAGCCATAAAGTTTAAATATTCAATTCCTTTTAATCGTAAAAACATATCTGGACTATCTGGTACATAACCAAACGTCTTCTTCGCTTCCATCGGCTCTTCCATAATATTTTTTCCGTTAATCGTAATAGTCCCTTTGTCTACCCCGTGAATACCAGTAATCATCTTAATTGTCGTTGATTTACCCGCACCATTCGGTCCTAAAAATCCAAAGATTTCGCCGCTAGGTACAGATAAACTTAAGTCTTTTACTGCATAGGTAGACCCATTATAACTTTTTGACACATTCGTAATTTCAATCATTCCATCCAATCCTTTCCTTAATTACCAAATAACTATATTGATATTATAGCATAGTTCTATTTTAAGATTTTTACATTTTTCAGTTTATTTAACCTTTAAAATAAATATACACCCCTAATCCAACAACTAAAACGACAGCTAGTATAATATAAATCATTGTTAAGCGTTTAATATTCCCCTTTGTCGCTTTGCTATAATTTGCATCACCATTCCGCCCAATTAACACCGTCGCAATGACAGTAATCACTACAAGTAATACAACGATCATGATCCAAGTTAGCATTTCTTCCTCCCCCTCCTTACAACCATTTTACAATATTATCCTCTTTATTTCGCAGCATATTTCCTCTTTTTACTATTATTATGAAGCAAACTGGAAAACTATTATTACCATTCCTATCCAATTGCGATATATTTATAACATAACGTGACTTATTTCTAACAACATAAGGAGGACCTATCATGAAAACAACTTGGATAAAATATTTAGGATTTCTCGGTTTCTTCGGTTTCCTCGGATTTTTTTATGAAAAAGGATTGTTTACTATGTTCTGTTTCTTCTCCTTTTTCACATCGTATAGAACAGTTCAACACGATGAACTGTTTGAACAAATTGTCAATAAATCGTGTAGCAATGCATTTATCGTTACGTTACTAACTACCACAATCATTATGTTTATTGAAATGTTATTTCCAAACCCTACGCTACAAGAGATTGATATCGCTCTTATTTTCGGCACACTCATTCTTACATTCGGCTTTTCTATGTTCTTTTTCGATAAACCAATTGATGAAATGGAAGATGCACCATGGCGTTCGTAACGAGAATAAAAGAATACCGTGCCAAATTGAACATGACACAAGAAGATTTAGCGAAGAGCGTTGGTGTGCGACGTGAAACAATTAGTCATCTCGAAAAAGGTAAATACAATCCTTCCTTACAACTTGCTCACGATATAGCGAAGGCATTACATAGTACGATTGATGAGATTTTTATTTTTGAGGATTGATTAAAGGCATCCAGTCACAAGAATCACATAAAAAAATACCGTCATTCTTTCCAAGAAGAATGACGGTATTTCTCATTGATTATCCATATAAAACCGCATGAAATACGCCTAATAGCAAGTATTGATCCTGCATGTAATCTTCATCATATACATTCATCTCAATGTAATACATATCTTCCTCAAGACGAATATTCCAATCTGCAATTACATAGCCCTTTCGTAATAACTTTCCCATTCCAAATGAAGTTTTATGAACAACATATTCTTCTGCCTTATATGTAAAGGTAAATAAGAAATTTGCATCCAATAACTTTCCGTCACATACAAGTATTTCATGCTCTGCATCATGATTATCTTTGTACGTTACTAAAATCCTTCTTTGGCGCTGCCTACTTACATCCTTTGCAATGACGCGAATATTGTCCTTACTATCCTTTATTTCATAAATAATATTACTACCAATTTTTGGAATTAAATCCAGCACTCTCATCAGCGTATTTTTATAATAGCCCATTACTACGCCTACTTGCTCACTTCCATTATAAACCTCTATCGGTGTCGTATCTGCTTTGCTATCACACGGTCGTTTGTAAGAGAGCTGCATCATTCGCTCTCCTCTTAAGTACTGATCAAACGTCACAGGATATTCTATCATGCGCAGTTCTTTATTTAGCTCATACAAATAGCGTTGAACACTCTCTATTAATGTTGTAGTAGCTATACGCTCTTGAAGTTCAAATTCTTGCCAGCTGGAAAAAACATTCCATTGATTATGATCCTCTTCATAGAAGAAACCAAGAATTACCTCTTCACGGTCAGCCGTTTCATATTTCATAGGCACGTTCTGCCCATGTTGAACTTGTTCCATCCACTGACCTAAATAAATGCCCAGCTCTGCAACCTTCATACATGATTTTTGAAAAAATACGCTGTCACTCGCGCAAATCGTTACATCTCCTTCGATAAAGCCCTTTGAATAAGCATCATACCGTGGCTCATCCTTCTGCGGGATACTCTTATCTAACTCAAATAAAAACGTTAACATCCTTTATTCACCTCTAGTTGTTACACTAATCATACATGACATCGCATCACTCTGAGAGACTATTTATATACGCATATTTAATTCACGCATTATAACACGTGAATGATCTTGTATAGTAGCGCTATTTTTTGTTCTATATCTTAGTATATGAATTTATATGAGCGATTTTTCAAATATATCTATCACAACTTACAATATATCAACGATTTTTCAAATATATCGATTTTTCGACAAATATCAGCACAATTAAAATGAAGCTACCTTTTCTTCAGCCACTTCTACAATTTCTAAAATTTGTAGCAGACTCTCCACTTCATAAGTCGGATTAACACTCGTCTTATTCTCTTTCAAACTCGGATTATACCAACACGTATCAATGCCGAAGTCTTCTCCGCCTTTCATATCAGAAGTTAGCGAATCTCCGACCATTAGTACACTTGATTTATCCGTAATTCCAAATTTCTCAAATGCATAATCAAAAATCTCACGCGCTGGTTTTTGATGACCAACTTCTTCAGAAATAATAATGTGATCAAAGAAATTACATAAAGGCGAATTTCCGATTCTTGATTGTTGCACCTTCGTATATCCATTCGTAATAATACCTAACTTGCAATCTTGAAGATTTTCACATAATTGCACTGCGCCTTCTATAAGATGTACTTCCTTCCCTAAATTTTCAAGGTATACATCACTAAATTGCTGCGCATCTACGGCTATATTATGAAGTGCAAATAATTGTCTAAATCGCTCTACGGCTAATTCACTTAGCGTAATCATTTTATTTTCTAAATCTCTCCATAATCCATTACTAATCTCTTTATAACTTGCAAGATGATCATTATACCCTGTAGGCATGCCAAACTGTACAAACGCATTATGTAATGCGTGTCTTTCCGTTTCAGGGAAATCTAATAATGTATCGTCTACGTCGAATAATATAAATTTGTATTTCATGATGTTCTCCTCAATTCCTATTTTAAAAGCTTCGTTCTCATTGCTTATAAGTTTTTATATATGTCGTGATGAAGCGCTTTAACCCGCTCTTTATAGAATACACCTTTATCTTTTATTTTCAAATGTGCTATAAATAAATTTGCTAGCATGACTGCTGTATCTAGTCTATAAAATAAACTAACAATATGAGGAGTAACATTAAAGATACTATCATTCTTATATCCATCTTTAAATTCATCCCAACTAACCTCATTTGTTTCAGCTATTCTCATAAGCTCCAGCAATGGATGACCAATTAAAGCATTATCCCAATCAACTATTGCTTTAACTTCTCCATTATACCCGATTAAATTGGCTGGTCGAATGTCCATATGTAATAAACATTTTACATGATCTGCTGTACTAAGAATATATTCAATTGTTTTTGTATCCGGAAGATTAATTTTGCAGTTCGTGATTGTATTAAACCCTTCTATCCGTTTCACAATTCGTTCTGCTATATACTTACTAATAGGCTCTCTAATATTTTGTTTGTAATACAAACCATCAATTGGCATACTATGAAGATTGCTCACTAACTCCCCTATTTTGCATGCGGAAATTGGCATATGATCAGCATACACACAATCCGAAATTAAAAAATCAAGTTCGGTTGAAAGATGCAATCCGTGTATCCTTGGTACTGGAATACCTTTTGAATGACAATACTTAGACAGCTCCGCTTCCTTTTGCAACGAAATCCGACTGTTAAATAAGTCTTCATTTATATTTTCCACTTCTCTTTCCCACGGTACTCGAAATGCCAAAGACCCCTTTTCTGAATCTCCTTGAAAAACAATATTTTGCACTCCCGTTCCAATCACCTTTAAATCTTGAATAGCTAGTTCCTTATACTCTTGACTTAGTATTGTTGCCAGCTTCTCTCTTAACCCCTCTGCTTTTACACGTGTATGAATCATTTTATCCCCCGATTCTTAAGTTCTTTTCATCCATTTTCTCCTCTGTGCACAACATCCTCATTAACAAAATTATAGCAACAATAGTAAAAGGAGGCTAATCCGCTCAGCCTCCTTCTCATTATTAATCTTCTAGCAATAACTCTTTCATTTCCTCTAACGACTCTTTCGTAAAGCCAAGAGCTTTTTCAGCGTATGCTTCAACTGATCCGTATTGCTTTTGAATTTCACCAATCGCAGCTTGCAAGTATTCAGCACGTGCTTCAAACATTGCACCTAATATCGCTCTGCTCTCATCGTTTTGTAATTTCGCACCTAAAAAGGCCATCATTTTTTCATTTAGCTTTTCACGGAATCCGTTACTTAGTAAGTAGTCTTCCATTACTGTTTTTTCTGGTACACCTAGTAAAAGTAGTAATAATGCTGAACCAAATCCAGTACGATCTTTTCCAGCTGTACAGTGGTTTACTAACGGTAAGTTTTCCGGGTTTTGCGCTAAGTTTAAGAAGCTCACGAATGCCTCGTTACCACTTACGAAATCTTGATTCATTTTCACAAGATACTCACCTGGTTTTCCTAACATAGAAAGGTCACCAACTTGGAAAAACTCATTTATATTTAAGTCTTTCGCTAAGTCTTGCATAACTGGTAAGCACACTTGACGAGCACCCGTAATTTCTGGATTCGGCTTATGCTTCACTTCAAAGTCTGTACGGTAATCGCAAATTAACTTTAAACCAGACTTTTGTAAATAGGCAATATCCCATTCAGTTAGCCCTGCTAATTCTTCAGAGCGGTATAATTTGCCCCATTTTACTTTACAGCCTTCAGTCGTTTCATATCCTCCCATATCACGGAAGTTAAACGCACCTTGTAATGGCAATCTACGCTCGGCTACTGTTACTGCTTGTCCATTACTTCCTACTAATCTAAAATATGGACGTTCATTTTCACTGGGGTTTTCAATTGTATATGATAATTCCCCATTTACTGTTGCAAGTAATTCTCCATTTTCTTCAATATGATCTGGTGAAGTACTCCAATAAATACGAACTTCTTCTATATTATTTTCCCACTTTATTTGTAACGTATTATCTTTATTTCTTTCTACAGTTGCTTGTAACCAATTTCTTTGCTGTCCCATTCTTTCACCAACGCTTTCTCATATAATCGAATCTCACTCTATTGTATTATACAAATATCTACTTTGTCGTTCTCATTTTTCTTTTTATCTTACAAACAGGCGAAAAGTTCTTTTACTTGTTCAAAATTTGTACATGGATTACCGCGAAATACGTATGCGATTTGTTCATTACCTAAATCTTCGTATACAACTGTTCCGCGATTAGGGTGCGGATAAAACTCTAACCCGTTTATAATTTGTTTTGGGCCATAGTTCATTGTCCATGAAGAAATAGGATAATACGCTTTGTTTTTATGTCTACAAACCCAAAGTGCATATAGTTTATTAACTTCGTCCCAGTATACATACTGCGTTTCGTCATTTCCAAAACCGACCGATTCAAGTTTCCAATTTAGTTTTTCATGAATTAACAAATTTACATAGGATACGTCATCTGGAGCATTCCACTCTCTACATCTTCCTATCTCACCCATTTCACTTCTCTTCGCTTGAAAGCTTAATAAGTGAAATGATGTATGTAATATCGTTTTCCCAAGCTCCATATTTACTGGTTGTAATTCAAATAGAAATCGTTCCATTTCGTCTTGGTTTACATATCCATGATCAACAGAAATTTCAACTTGTGTTTTCCATATAGATGTAACGTAACTTTCTTTTCCTTTATAATTTATACCTTTCCAATACACAAGCCCTTTATATTGAAAAGAATCTCCTTTTGCTTGAGAAATACAGCTATCCGGAAATACTGGTTCCATTATATCGAGAAAAAATTCCTTTACTCGAAACATCCCAGTTGGAGTAACAACCTGAAACCAAAAAGTTCCCCACTTTTCACCTTCATAACGTTCTGAAACTTTTTCAACATTCCAGCCTTCTAACAATACATTTGGATACAATAACACGAATGAATGCATGGATTGCTTTAACATATATAGTCCCCTCCCGCTATACGAGTTCGAGAGTATACATCATTCATCCTCCTAAAACTTTCTCACATATCTCTCAGTTGAACTAAGCAGCTGACATCCATTCTTTTCAAAAACATCCTTCATCCATTCATTTTGTATATTTGTCTCACCAATATAATAAGATGCACCTATTTCCTTTAAGACAAACATCGCACCTGCAAATAATGCCGCTTCATATCCCTTATTACGCATATTTGGAATAACTGCGAAGTACATAAGTTTCCCTTCTTCTAACGTACCTCTTTCAATATGCGGGATTACAATTCCTATCAGCTCTTCATCGATACTCGCTGTTAAGCAATGTTCTTTCCATTGCTCACCAATTTCTTGTAGCATCATATGCACAAATTGATCATGAGCGACTGGTTCTCCCGTCGCTTCATTCCACAGTGAATAAAAAGCCTCTTCTCCAACTTCTTCAATAAGCTTAAAATCCATTTCACTTTCTACATCTTCTACTTCATATATATCTTTAAATACAATCATGTTTTCCGTAACATATTCAAATGAATACGTTTCAAAACATTTTTTATACACATCATAATTTGGACTTTTTGAAGAGATTTCAAAATGTAGTTTTTCTAATTCACCTTTTTTAGCTTCAGCAACGCAATATTGCATCATTTCCTCTAATTGCTCTTCTGTAAAAATCTCTGCATTATTTTCTTTTATCATAATAGAAGAAGCACTTCTTCTTATTTTAAAATGTTTTTCTAACTGTTCTATCGTCGTCATATTCTTCCCTCATCTATATCATACTCGAATTTCTAATCGTTCTCCTTGCATGAGCAGGATTGTCCTTGAATATATAGAATACTAGAAAAGATCGCATCTTTAAAGTGCGGAGGAGGTTCTCCAGTGGATATTACAGCATTGCAACAACAGTTAGAGCTTATACAACAAAATGACTATACGCAACTACAGCATATAGACGTAAATGAGTTAACTTTGAACATGCTTCAGTATATCGGAACGACTGATAGCTACGTTCGTTACCAACTTATATATAAATGTTTTGCGCATTTCATTCATCATGAATTCCTTATGGACGATCAGCTGAAATTACTTCTGCAAACTTGTTTAAGTGATGAGTATTTATATTGTGACATTTACTCCCCACATACAGATGGGGTTTTCACACGTTCTTACACTGTTTCGTTAATTGCGTTAATACTCCAATTCGCTAATTCGCACTACTTTTGTACAGAGGAGGATATCGAAGAAATAAAAAATAAACTCATTACATACACAAACTTAGAAACGGATTTTCGGGGCTATATCGAAAATAAAGGATGGGCTCATTGTCTTGCTCACGTATCTGATGCCTTTACTGAAATTGTTCATAATACGTATACAACTTTTGAATGGTACGAAGAATTAATTCATTGTTTATTAAATAAAATCTTTATTCCATCTGACCTTTTTCATAATAACGAAGATGAACGTATTGTTACTCCATTACTAGCAATGCTGTATCATGATTTTCCTCAAAACGAGTTAATTTCTATTATTCATAAAAAAATAAAAAGGCTTCCTCAAATTAGAAAACGCCTTTCGCTTAATGAGTATTGTATTTTATGTGCCAATATTAAAACCTTTTTACGCACATTATTTTTCAGAACGAAAGACGACCATAACTTAGCCTTTACAGCACGTAAAACAGAAAGAATGTTAAAAGAAATTCCTAGCTATTATTAAATACAAGGAGCAATGACATGGGTTATATTGAAGATATGAGAAATCTAGTAGGAAATCATCCACTTATTCTAATAGGATCACACGCCATTATATTAAATGAAAAAGATGAAATATTGCTGCAGCTCCGTACAGATTTTAACCGTTGGAGCATTATTGGTGGTGCCCTAGAATATAACGAAACGTTAGAAGATGCTTTAAAACGAGAAGTGTTTGAAGAAACTGGACTTATTATTAAAAATCCAGAACTATTCCGTACATACTCAGGGCCAGATTTCTTTCAAATCTATCCAAACGGCGATCAAGTACACGGTGTACTCGTTGTTTATATTTGCCGAGAATTTCATGGTGAACTTGTATGCGATCAAAGTGAATCAAAAGAACTACGCTTCTTTTCACTTGATGAATTACCTAATAATCTTCCCTCTGTTATTGAGAGGATTATTACAGATTATCAAAAAAAATAAGGGAACGCTTAACGTTCCCTCTCAAATCCAATCCGTTTTTTAATTTCCGCTAAATTTACCTTTGCAATAGCGCGTGCCTTCTCAGCACCGTTTTCTAACGCCTCATATAATAAATTCGGCTCATTCATATACATTGCGTACTTTTCACGAGGTCCAGCTAACTCACGATCTACAACGCGAAACAACTCTTTTTTCACATCGCCCCATCCGATTCCAGTCTCATATTTTTCACGTAATGACTGTACTTCGTCTTCTGTCGCAAATTCTTTATAAATTGTAAATAAGGTTTCTAGTTCTTTCGGTTCATTTGGAAGTGAAGAATCTGTTTTGATTTTAAATATTAATTTTCGTAGTTTTTCTTGCTCTGCAAATAATGGGATTACATTTCCGTAACTTTTACTCATTTTCCTTCCATCAAGACCAGGTAAAATAGCTCCTTCTTCTTGTATGACATACTCCGGAAGTGTAAATGTCGTGCCAAATGTATGATTAAAATACGTCGCAATATCACGTGCGATTTCAATATGCTGAATTTGGTCTTTTCCAACTGGTACATGGGTAGCTTGAAATAATAATATGTCAGCTGCCATTAAGATCGGGTACGTATATAACCCCATGTTCACTCCCGCATCGACCTCTAACCCTGCTTCTTTATTTTGCTCCACCTTCGCTTTATACGCATGAGCACGGTTCATAAGACCTTTCGGCGTTAGGCAAGCTAAAATCCAAGCTAATTCTAGAATCTCCGGCACTTCTGTTTGTCGATAAAAAATAACATCTTCTCCAAGTCCAAGTGATAACCAAGTAGCTGCTACCTCTTTCGTATAACTGCTGAACTTTTCTGAATCATGCACAGCATTTAATGCATGATAATCAGCTATAAAGTACAATGCTTTTCCTTCATTATTCTTTGACATTTGTAATGCAGGTTTAATCGCGCCAATATAATTTCCTAAATGCGGATAACCTGTCGGCTTAATTCCTGTTAACATTATTTTTTCACTCACACTAACTCCTCCTTTCTCAAAATAAAAAGAGCCCCTCATCCTTAAAAAAGGACGAGAGACTCCCGCGGTACCACCTTAATTAGCTATCATTAGCTCACTTCATACTTCAATAACGTGAAGTAACCGTCTTTAACCTACTCATTTCAGTTAGAAGCTCCAGAGTCCATTCCATATTCATCCCTTACTGATTCTCACCACATATCAGCTCTCTGAAAAGTTTCGAATATGTACTCTTCTCTTTCATTGCTTTTTCGTTATTTTTTACAGTTTATCACATTTCACTTCCAAACAAACCCGAATTTTCTATTTTATATAGCAGGAATTTTCACTTCAATTGTCTAATGTTATATAGGTTTGCAGAAATATTCGAAACAACTTTGGAGGTTTTTTCATGGTAAAATATATATCCATTTTAGGCTCCACAGGATCCATCGGCACATCTGCATTAGATGTCGTTTCAGCTCATCCTGAACATTTCAAAATCGTCGGTTTAAGCGCAAATTATAATATCGATCTTCTTGAGCAACAAATCAAAACGTTTCAACCTCGTATTGTAAGCGTTGCAACAAAAGACTTAGCAGACACGCTTCGTACGCGTATTTCAGCGAATACAAAAATCACATACGGAACTGATGGCTTAATTGCGGTAGCTACTCACCCTGATTCAAATCTTGTATTAAGTTCTGTTGTCGGAGTTTCCGGACTACTTCCAACGATTGAAGCATTAAAGGCGAAGAAAGATATTGCCATCGCTAATAAAGAAACGTTAGTTGCAGCTGGACATATCGTAACTGAACTAGCGAAACAAAACGGATGTCGCTTAATTCCAGTAGATAGCGAACATTCAGCTATTTTCCAATGTTTAAACGGAGAAAATAATAAAGAAATTGAGAAATTAATCGTTACAGCTTCTGGCGGTGCATTCCGTGATAAAACACGTGATGAAATGCAAACATTACAAGCAAAAGATGCTTTAAAGCACCCAAACTGGTTAATGGGCGCAAAACTAACGATTGATTCTGCCACATTAATGAATAAAGGGTTCGAAGTAATGGAAGCGAGATGGCTATTTGATATTCCATATGAAAAAATTGATGTAATGATTCATAAAGAAAGTATCATTCATTCTTTAGTAGAATTTATTGATGGATCAGTTATGGCACAGCTCGGTGCTCCTGATATGAGAATGCCGATTCAATATGCGTTTCACTATCCTACTCGGCTACCTTCTTCCTATGAAAAACTAAATTTATTAGAAATCGGTAGTTTACATTTTGAAAAACCAAATTTAGAGAAGTTCCCTTGTCTACAATACGCATATGAATGTGGCAAAATCGGTGGTACTACTCCCGCTGTATTAAATGCAGCAAATGAAATTGCGAATGCACTATTCTTAAAAAATGAAATTGCCTTTTTCGATATTGAAAAAACAATTTACAAAACAGTTGAAGCTCATCATAACGTAAAAGATCCTTCACTAGATGCTATATTGGAAGCGGATCAATGGGCGCGCCAATATGCAAATGAATTGTTAATAAAAAAGCGCTAAAACAGTTCCCACTGTTTTAGCGCTTTTTTTCACGTATTCAACTTAACAAATCTATACCCGTGCGTCACTAACACTTTTAATATCGCATACCCTGGAATCGCTAAAATAATACCCATAATCCCGAATAAGTTTCCGGCAGTTAAAATGATAAAAATGATAGTAATCGGATGAATATCTAACTTTTTACCCATAACTTGCGGAGAAATAAATTTACCTTCTGCTAATTGTACAACCATCATAACGATAATTACTTTTAACACCATTGCTGGCGAGTCGATAAATGCGATAATTAACGCTGGTGTAATGGCGATAATTGGTCCTACGTACGGAACGATATTTACAATCATCGCTAAAATAGCAAGCAGTACAGCATATTTAATACCGATAATAAGGTAACCAATTAATAACATAATACCGATAAATAAGCTCACGATAATTTGACCTCTAATATACGAGCTAATCGCATAATGCATATCATCTAGTATTCTCATTGCTGCTGGTTGTCTTTGCTCTGAAATAAACTTTAAGAAGTGATTCGGCAATTGTTCGCCATCTTTTAAAAGATAGAACAATATAAATGGAACCATTACAAATGTTAAAACAACCTCTGTAATAGTACTCAAAAATCCAGTTACATTCCCAGTTACTGATGATAATGACTTTGTAAAATCAACTGTATAGTCTTTTACCATATTCGCAACATTAATATTTAAATTCTCCTGAATTTTACCGAGTAAATTACTTTCCCCGAATCTACGTGCTGCTTGTTCAATCTCATGGCCAAAATACGGTAAGTTATCAATTAATGCATCAATTTGATCTTTAATAATAGGGATAACCGTTACAACTAAAAATACAAATAATCCTAGTACGATTAAATATATAGAAGCTATCGATACGATTCTTGAAACACCTTTCTTTTCTAAAAGCGAAACGAATGGATGTAAAATATAAAATAGTACGCCTGCTAATAGTACTGGGAAGAAAATTGTTTTTAAAAATACGATAAACGGTGTAAAAACAAATGATATTTTTGTTAGCAATAAAATATTAATGAACAATAACGCAAATCCAAGTAATACCGCCAAATAATTTTGTTCTCTAAAAAACTTTCTTAACTTATCTCTTTTTCTTATATTTATTTTCTCCAACGAAACCACCTCTTCGAATGATGAAAAGCCCTTATTCAGGGCTCTTCATCATAATCTATATATCTATTTCTTTGCAGCTTTCACTACAAATGATACAATAAAAATTAACACGATTGCACCTAATAATGCTGGCACTACATGAATCCCACCAAATGATGGCCCAAAGGATCCAAATAATCTACCACCTAACGAAGCACCTAATAAACCTGCGATAATATTTCCGAACATACCACCCGGGAAATTTTTACCCGTTATAGAACTAGCAATTGCACCTATAATAGCACCAACTATTAATGTGATAATCCATCCCATTTTTAGCCCTCCATTTCTATTATAGTTTGTATGATTTAATACAAACATATGTATTTATCATTGCTAATCATATTTCACTATAGAAATATATTTACTACTATTTTACATATGGAGATACATATATTATATGCAAAAAAGAAAAATATTGTCAAACTCACCCATAAAGCAATTATATTCATATACCATATTTAAAGGAGGCTTCATTATCTATGATTCTTAAATTAAATTCCAGTTCTTTTGAAGTAGCAACATCCATTTTACAGGTTCAAATTCCAGCTTATAAAGTTGAAGCAGACTACTTAAATAGCACTGCCATACCTCGTTTATATGATACTGTAAACGATATTCAAAGTTGTGTTGAAACATTCTATGGATATTTTTCTGAAAATAAACTTGTCGGTTTTATTTCTTTTGTACAAGAAGAAAAACTAATCGATATCCACAGGTTAGTTGTATCGCCCGATTTTTTTCAAAAAGGAATCGCAACAAAACTCCTAATTTATATATTTAACATGTTTCCCTCTTCAATGACATACATTGTACAAACAGGTAAAGCGAATACCCCTGCTATTACTTTATATAAAAAACACGGATTCATTACAGTATCAGATACAATACTTCCTGACGGTATGATTCTTACGCAATTAAAAAAGACAGAATACACAAAATAATTTGACTTGTTCGCTCCTTTATGTTATTTTTTACTTTATAAAACCTTTTGCTGAGTCCAAATTTTGGAGCGGGGGAACCATTTTTGTAGCTATGCTACTTGGGGCGAATCTTTTTTAAGTAGGGAAACTCTCACTTCCCGAGTCCGACAGCTAACCTCGTAAGCGTAATGGGAGAGGAAGGTGCTTTTTGCCTATGTTACACATTTTGCCTCCTTAATTATAAATATGGGATCGATATCAAATAGTCACCTATATTTATAGAAAAGGAGAATGTATTATGTTACGTTTATCTGATCACGCAATTAAAATGATGGAGCAAAGACTTCGAATTGAAAAACAACGCACATATCAAGCAAATAAGGTTGTAGATAACTTACATCACAAATACTTCTTTCAGCATATTTTTCAACCGAAAAGATAAAGAAAATGTTTATTTAATATTAAAAAACACAAGGTGTGTCTTACAAAGACATTCCTTGTGTTTTTTATATTCTTTATAAAATTCTCACTACATTTAAGCTTGCTGTAATCGCACCTGCTATAGTAGTCACATGCCCTACACCTAACGGGCCATTTTGTAATATTAATGTTGAATTGGCACTCGTCACATTCACAAGAAGTGTATTTGAAATGGCTGGTTCGATTACTACAGTTGATGTCGTTACGTTTTGTATAAAACTCCCTGTTAGTTGCGTTCCATTTAATAGCAATCTAACAGATACTGTCTCATTCCCACCATTTGCATCCCCTTGAAAATAGTAGCTTACTAAATATATTCCTGGCGTCGTTACTGTGACTGTCGTAGCACTAGTTAAAGATACACCAGTTCCATATACAGTGGATCCAGAATTAATTGGGATGTTGGCACTTGCTGCAATTGTGCTTGTTGATGTAGAAAAGAAATATCCGCCACCTGTCGATATAGCAGATGATCCTGTTGCTCCAGTTAAGCCTGTTGGACCCGTGGCACCTGTTGGGCCTGTTACTCCTGTTCCCCCTGTCGCTCCTGTTATTCCTTGTATGCCTTGTATTCCGGTCGGTCCAGTTGCACCAGTCAATCCTGTCGCTCCTGTTGCGCCGGTTGCTCCCGTCACACCTTGTGGGCCTTGAATTCCTTGGATTCCTTGTGGGCCTGTTATTCCAGTCACTCCTGTTGCTCCCGTCGGACCCGTTATCCCTTGCGAACCTTGGATTCCTTGGATTCCTTGTGGACCTGTTACTCCCGTAGAGCCGGTCGCTCCTGTTGGGCCTGTTACTCCTTGTGGACCTTGAATTCCTTGAGGACCTTGAGGACCCGTTACTCCCGTCGGACCTGTTGCTCCAGTTGCACCGGTTGGACCCGTCGAGCCAGTTATACCTTGTATGCCTTGAGGTCCAGTCGGGCCTGTTGGACCAATCGGACCTTGAATTCCTTGCAGACCTTGAATTCCCTGTGGACCGGTTGGACCTTGTATCCCTTGTATTCCCTGAATCCCTTGCGGGCCTGTTGCACCAGTTGGACCGGTTGCTCCAGTCGGGCCAGTTGCAGAACCTGTCGGACCAGTTATCCCAGTGGCTCCTGTTGGGCCAGTTGGACCTGGATCACCTTGTAAACCGGTTGGACCAGTCGGACCGATTACACCTTGCACTCCTTGTATTCCTTGTATTCCTGTTGGACCTACCTGCCCCATCTCTCCCTGGGGACCTTGTAAACCTTGAACACCAGTTTCCCCTTGTGGACCCATTGGTCCTTGCTCCCCTTGAATTCCTTGAGAACCAGTTGGCCCTGTTGGACCAATCGGACCCTGTAT
This sequence comes from Bacillus sp. GMa5/1, assembly GCF_050172015.1. Taxonomy (NCBI): domain Bacteria; kingdom Bacillati; phylum Bacillota; class Bacilli; order Caryophanales; family Bacillaceae; genus Bacillus; species Bacillus sp. GMa5/1. The sequence continues at coordinate 15,823 of NZ_JBNLYC010000022.1, forward strand.
TCCTTGTATTCCGGTTACACCTTGTAAACCACTACCTCCTAAATTACCTTGCACACCTTGTATACCAGTATTTCCAGTTGGTCCAGTCGGACCAATTTCCCCTTGCACTCCTTGTATTCCTTGTACTCCTGTTGGGCCGGTTGGACCGATTTCTCCTTGCATTCCTTGTATGCCTTGTATTCCTGTTGGACCGGTCGGACCGATTGGGCCAGGAATTCCTTGTATCCCTTGAATACCAGTTGGACCAGTCGGACCTCTTTCTCCTTGTATTCCTTGAACACCTTGTATTCCCTGTGGGCCTCGTTCTCCCATAGGTCCTTGATTACCTTGAGAACCTTGTGGTCCAGTTAAACCAGTTGGGCCGGTTGGACCATTTTCTCCTTGCACCCCTTGCACTCCTTGTATTCCTTGTGGGCCGGTTGGACCGATTGGACCTTGTACGCCTTGTATTCCTTGCGGTCCAGTTGGTCCACCTAAAGCACCAGTTGGACCGGTTGGACCAGTGGGCCCCGTAATACCTGGCGGTGGAAAAGGAATAGGTGCTTGAAACTTACTACACTTATCTTGATTCTTCACAAGCATCTCCCCCGTTATAACTAACGTATCAAACTATTTTTAATACATTTAAACTAGCTGTTATCACACCAGATAATGTCGTTACATGCCCGATAGCTAACGGACCATTTTGTAAAGACAAAGTTGCATTTGAAGAAGTAACTTCAATGACCATCGTATTCGAAACTGCTGGTTCTAATATAAAAGTACCTCCTGTAACATAAAAAATAAAACTTCCTGCGACTTGTATTCCATTTAAAGTAAGCCTCACTGAAATTGTTTCATTTCCGGCAGTTGGATCGCCTTGAAAATAATAGCTTACTAAATAAATTCCCGGCGTACTTAACGTTACAGTTGTTGCATTTGTTAAACTGACATCAGAACCAAAAACTGTAGATCCAGAATTAATTGGTATTAACGCATTCGCTGCAATTATACTCGTTGAAGTAGAAAAGAAATAACCTCCCCCGCTAGGTAAGCCAGTCGCTCCTGTCGCTCCCGCTATTCCCAAGAAACCTATTGAACCTGCACTACCAGTTGCTCCTGTCGGTCCCACCACGCCACTTGGGCCCTGACTACCTTGTGCTCCAACTGGGCCTATACTACCACTAGCACCTGTCACCCCACTTGCTCCAATTGGGCCTTGCAACCCTTGAATCCCTTGTATACCTTGTATTCCTTGCGGACCCGTTGCACCTGTATTGCCTGTCGTTCCCGTTATTCCTTGTATTCCCGTAATCCCTTGAACACCTTGCACACCTTGTAGTCCAGTTGCCCCAGTTGCTCCTGTGGCTCCAGTTTCGCCCGTTGCTCCTGTAATTCCAACATTTCCTTGTGGGCCTTGTGGGCCTTGACTACCTTGCGCTCCTTGGACTCCTTGTGAGCCTGTTATACCGACTTCCCCTGTATTTCCTTGGGGACCTCTAATTCCTTGTGCACCTGTTGGGCCGATAATTCCTTGCACTCCTTGTATTCCTTGCACTCCTTGCGCTCCTGTTGGACCCATTATTCCTTGTAATCCTTGAGGACCTTGCAAACCAATAGCTCCAGTCGGTCCTATTATTCCTTGCACTCCTTGAGGACCTTGGGCACCTTGTGTACCTGTCAATCCGGTAGTCCCTTGTATCCCTTGAACACCTTGAGGACCTTGTGTTCCAGCTGCTCCTGTTTCCCCTTGAATTCCTTGAACTCCTTGTATACCTTGTGCTCCAGCAGGACCAGTTGCTCCTCGGATTCCTTGTGTTCCTTGAGCTCCTTCCGCTCCTGTAACACCAGCTGGACCAGCTATCCCTTGTATTCCCACCATTCCTTGTGCACCAGTTGGACCTATTACACCTTGTATACCTTGAATACCTTTAGGACCTTCCGCACCAGTTGGACCAGTTACTCCCAGCGGACCTTGTATTCCTTGAGAACCTTCTGCACCAGTTGGACCTGCTATACCTTGGTTACCTTGAGGACCTTGGGAACCTTGTACTCCAACTGTTCCAGCTACACCTTGGGAACCTTGTGCTCCCCTTACACCTTGAGAACCTGTTGGACCTGTTATACCTTGCACTCCTTGCGCTCCAATTGGTCCTATCCCTCCGCTTACACCTGTTGAACCGGTCGCACCCGTTGGACCTGTTGGACCTCCTGGTGGACCGGGTGGGCCAGCTGGTCCAGTCACCCCACTAGAAGGGCCAATTGGACCGGTCACTCCCGTCGGACCGCCCGGTGGTCCTTCTGAGCCTTGAGTACCAATACTACCCGTCGCTCCTGTTATACCTCTTATTCCCTTTATCCCTTGAAAACCTGTTGCTCCCGTTATACCTTGTATTCCTTGCACACCTTGTGGTCCTTGTAAACCTATTACACCTGTTATCCCCTTTATTCCACTTATACCTTGGGCACCTTGCATTCCAGTAGAACCAGTTGGACCCACTTCACCTTGTATTCCTTGAGTTCCTTGTGGGCCTTCTTCTCCAGTAATTCCTTGTATACCTTGGAAGCCGTCTTCCCCTTGTATACCAATAGCCCCTTGCTCTCCTTGTATTCCTTGAACACCTTGAGGGCCTTGTGGACCAGTTATACCCGAGACTCCAGTTATGCCTCTCTCTCCCTGCATTCCTTGTGCCCCTGTTTGTCCTCGCTCACCTATTTCCCCTTGTATTCCTTGTATGCCTTGTATACCTTGACTACCAGCAGGACCCGTAGCTCCTTGTATTCCTTCTAATCCTTGTACTCCAATATCACCAATTAGACCTTGGTTACCGATTAATCCTTGAGCACCTTGGAGACCAGTCGGGCCAGTTATACCTTGCTCTCCTGTATCACCAATAGCCCCTTGTATTCCTTGTGCTCCTGTTGTCCCTTGGGGACCTTGTATTCCCCTGATACCTTGAGGACCTTGGGGCCCAGTTGCTCCCGTCGGTCCAGTCACCCCTGTAGGACCAACAGGACCTTCATGCCCTCCAGTTGGACCGATTGGACCACTATTACCTGTCGGACCCGTTGCTCCTATAAGCGGAAGAGGCAGTGCCACTCCAAATTTTTTGCACTTTCTATGATGACGCACAACAATCCCCCTTCCCCAAAATAATTACACCTTTTATATGAAATGCATTTTTATAAGAAAAGTACACCTTTGACCTCATTTTTTTAAAATAAAGAAGCCTATCATTTCATCTATTTGAAATCATAGGCTTCTTTTATAAAAACACTTTACTTTCTAGCTTTAATAATAAAAGTAGTCGGCACCATTCTAGCTTTATATAAAGAATAATACTTCGTAGACGGCTCAGCTAGTTCTCCATCAAACGAGCTTGATGGCTCAGGCTCTTCTATTCTCTCAATTTTAAATCCCGCTCTATTTAACTCATTTATGTATGTACTTATTTTTCTCTTATATAATGTCGCTTGTACATTTTCTCCTTTAAATGTTTCAAACGTAATGAGCGTTTCCTCATGATAAGAAGACTTTATAGCAACTTCTTCTGTACCATACTGTAAGTTTGAATATATGGGATGCTCCCAGCTAAAAATAAAACTTCCTCCTGGCTTTACATACGAATAAATCAATTCCAACGTTTTTCTTAAATCCGAAGTCCAGCCTAATGCATAAATGGAGTATACAATATCAAAATAATCTTTCGGTATATCCCCTTCTTCTTCCATTGCTCCACATATTAACTTTGGATTCCAACTCTTTAACGTTTCATTCGCTATTTTAATTTGTTCACTTGAAAGATCCAGGCCCCATACTTCCTCTGCTCCATGTTCCCCCATATATTTCAGCGAATGCCCACTTCCACATCCAATATCAAGTACCTTTTTATCTTTAATTGAATCGAACAAATGAATCTCATCTTCAGACGCCGTATAAGGACCATATTTCGGTAAACAATCCACTTGAAAGAAATAAGGTGCAACTGTATCCCAACACTTTTTATTTAAAGCTAACATTTGCGTACCTTTCATATGCTACATTCCCCCATCCATTTTCTTCCCCACTATTAATTACACATCATAACCCGTTCTTCCTTTTCTCTTCGCTCGGTAATTTTTCACTTTTGCAATTGTACCGCACGCTCTTCCTCCTTCTTCTCCAGCATACATACCGCACCATCTTTTACTTCCATTACGCGAATGATCATAAAATACCCAGCGGCAATCTGGACATGCTTTTAACCTTCCCCACACATTTTCTTGAATTGACATTAACACAATGCTTAACACTTTTGTATACACATTCTCTTCATATACTGGTTCATATGTAATACCTTTCATATCATCCTTTATATGTACATGAAATGGGTATTTCTCTAACCACTTTTGCAATGATTCTCCGCCTTCAATTGTCATCCGAATATCTTCTCGAAAACCTCTTAATTCCTCTATCGTATGAAATGGAAACTCTTCATCAAAATATTCTTTCATAAAGAGCTTTATATCTTCTTTTGTTTGCAGCAAATCAATTGGCTCTCTCGTATCGTTTGGTATTCTCCATGTATTTAAAAATTCCCGAATATATTCTAGTTCATTTGGAGCGTTTTGATTCAATTCGATCCACCTTCTTCTTAAAATTTACTTTTTTCTGACTTTATGTATAATTATAGTATAAAATAGTTAACCATCAAATAATTTTACTGGTTACATAATTAGGAGGATTTCTATGAAAGGTTTCTCAACACCGATACGTTTCATGCTTATTTCTTCATTTTTTATGTCTTTTGGGTATTTTGCAGTATACGCATTTTTAGCTATTTATCTATTAACCTTTCTTCATTTTTCTGCTGTCCAAGTAGGAACAGTGTTGACGATTATGACAATTACATCACGAGTTATCCCATTATTCTCAGGGTTAATTGCTGACAAAATAGGCTATATCATTATGATGATAGCCGGATTATTTTTAAGAGGAGTCGGATTTATCGCTTTAGGAATATGCTCTGATTTCTATACAATTTCTATTTCTTCTGCACTTATTGGCTTCGGAACTGCATTTTACGAACCTGCCGCTCGCGCTATATTTGGCTCACAGCCAGCTCATTTGAGAAAAAATTTATTTACATATTTAAACCTTAGCTTTAATTGCGGTGCAATAATCGGACCAATTGCAGGAGGATTCTTACTCTTACTCGATCCACTCTACGCTTTCTCTCTAACAGGATCTCTTATGCTGTTATTTGCTTTTATTTTTTACTTACTTAAAAATCACTTCCAAGTCACTACTGAAAATACGTCTATTACATTAGGAATACAGGTCATCTTACAAAACAAATCTTTCCTTCTGTTTTCCTTTATCATGATTTTCTTCTATATTATGTTTACTCAGCTTACTGTCGCACTTCCACTTCATATGAAAAACATTAGTAATAGCAATCAACTTGCTACACTCGTTATTACGATAAATGCGATAACAGGCGTCATATTTATGGTATTATTCCGAAAATTATTCCACAAATACAACACACTTTCGATTATTAAATACGGTGTTTTATTAATGAGTATTTCCTTTTTACTCATTCCTTTATTTCAACACCCATATTGGCTCTTTATTTGTGTAATTTTATTTACAATCGGTGAAACACTCGTATTACCTAACGCTGATATCGCTATTGCAAATTACAGTAATGAATCATATACAGCCACTTTCTTCGGATTTTATCAACTATCACTCGCATTTGGTTTTATCATTGGTAATTATACCGGTACATCTTTTACATCCAACTTAAGCGGAATGTATACACCATGGCTTATTTTTGGCGGAATAGGACTTATTGGTTTTATTTCACTACATATTTTGAATATAAAAAAAGTGGCCTCTAAAGAGGATATACACCTATGTAATACAAGCGACCTATAACGAAAAAGATTCGACCATCATATGTGACAGTCGAATCTTTTTATTTTTCATATTCAAGGTGATTATGTCTTTTACAACCAAATAAATAGCAAGCCCCTATATGATCAGTTTCAAACTCTAATCCTGGAACGTATCCAGATTTGATACGTTCTACCATTGTTTTATAACAATTATTCTCTTCTGTATATTCCTCAATTAACTCTTTCTTATCATTTTCTGTCCAGTTTTCTTCTACTTCTTCACTCTGAACATCTTCTATTTCTGCTGTTTTCACTTCGATAGATTCCCGTATAACTTCATTTATACGGGAGAAATTATTCGTTTTATATAGAGCATACACAAATCTACCAATCCAATTAGGACTTTTCCAGCATTCTTTATATCCCTTTTCGAACCATTCAATTGCTTCTTTATAGCAATTCAATTCAACATATAAATCTGCTACATTAATTTCCCCTAAAAAATTATCAGATTCCCTGTTAAAAGTATCTAACTTCTCTTTTGCTTCTGTCGTTCGTTCTAAATCAATTAAACATTTTACATAGCTATACATGATATAGTCCGAATCCCCTGCAACTCGTAAAAAAAATTCCGAAGCTTTTTCCAGCTCTCCAAGGTTATAATGAGCTACAGCTACATTATGATATGCTTCATCCGATGGTTGAATCGAAATAGATTTTTGTAATACTTCTTTCGCTTCTGTCCATTTTTCTTGTTTCATGTAAATGTCCCCTAAGATGTTATAAGGAAAGTATGAAGAAGGATTCAACTTAACAACTTCTCTTATTAATTCAAGAGCTTTATCATCATTCTCTTCCTCATAGAAGTACATCCAAGCAAGATTATTGAGAGATTGTACGTCTCTAGATTCATGTACTGCTTGTTGAAACAGTTCCATTGCTTCCTCATATTTATTTTGTTCAAACATTTCAATTGCCTTCTCGTTAATGTTCAAATAACTACCTCCGAAGTGAATAAATTCATCTACGCTTTATCATTATTTTAAGATGTAAAAATTGAAATTTCTATAAAAAATTTCTTTATCCTGTCTACATTTCGATTGAAATAGAAGCTAAAACACACGAATTTACAACAATAAGTAAATTTTTCAGTCTCTCTTACATTGGATATACAGCCTTTTTTAATTTACATATTATGGTACAATAAAAAGAGTACTAACTAAACATTTACGCTCCACACTAGTAATCTAGCAATACCAAAATCAAAATTCACATGGAATTGAGGGATGTTATGAAACAGAAATTAGCTGTTCTTCTATTCACTGGAATTATATTATCAGGATGTTCAACTATAGCAGAGAATTCTTTAGAAAGCGGGAAAGGCAGTATGGAATTATTAACACCAACGATCACAGCAAAAGATAATGAATTAGAAATTAAAACTAAAGGCATTGATGAAAATAAAGTAACTTTTATTTATGTTGCTAATAAAAAAGTGTTGGAACAAAAACTAAAAAATGGTGAATCCTACAAGCTTAACATTAAAGATATCGAACACGCTCATAGGACAGACTACAAACCAAAAGTTCAACTTTTCCAAACGAAAAATGATAATGATGATGGAGAAATGGTAACCTTCAAACAAGTTAGATATACAGTTAAAAACTGATTTTAAAGTTGTTTCATTATAAATGTAACGAACGAAAATATACTTTTAACAGTAGATAAATGTAGGGGGTGCTAACATGAAAAAACGATGGATTTCTTGGTGGATTGGTAACATATTTTGGATTATCGTTTTTGGAATATGGGCCGCTATTATTTGGCTACGAGATGTTGATGGGGCTGGTGTTATTCAAACACCTGAAATTAAATCAATATCACTTATCGTTTTATTAATTGCGTTTATCATACCGGTATTTTTTCAAATTATATGGCTAATCATTAATTTGAGAATGAGTAAAAAAAATAATTATACGATTTAGTTTTTTTGAATTAATAGATGAATATTTTTCATAAAAAAAGAGAGAAATCTACATCAAAATAGATTCCTCTCTTTTACATTTGGACTTATACTGCAGCACTACTCCTCTTTTTTTACGATGCATGTTCATCTTTCTTTTTCATTAACGCTCTTTTCTTCATCGCCTTCGTTAAATATCCACCCTTAAACGAGCGAATTTCATACGAAGACATAAACGCTTTCGGTGCAATTTCATTAATGATTTCTAAAAGCTCTTTCTCTCTAGAACGCTTTGCGACGATATCTAAGCGATAACGTATAGAATTAATACCTTCGCCTTCAAATACTGTAACGCCAAATCCAGAGTGACGTAACTCATCTACTAATTCATTACAACGGTCTAGTAAACTAACTTGATACGTAATATAACCAATTGCTAATTTATTCTCTATATAACCGCCTAATAACAGTCCCGCACTAAAGCCAATGACATAGGCAACGATGTTCATCCAATTTGATAAATCTTGAAACACAATACCTAAACTGACAATGTAAATAGCTCCTTCTAACAATCCAACACCAGCAGCGGATCTTGTTTGATTCTTTACAAGCAAAATCGTACGGATTGTTAAAATTGGAACGTAAATAATTTGTAGCACAAAAATAAGTAGCGCTTGTAACATTGGTATCCACCTCTTTCAAAAAGTCTTTTGTCATAATAACATACATAACCTTTAGAAATCGATGGTTTTTTTAAAATTTTTTATTATTTTTCATACTATTGAAAAACGTAAAAAAGAAGCGTATTATATTTGTCGTTAATTTGTTTACTTGTATCAAATCACTAAAATAAAAAAGGAACCCGATTAGGTCCCTTTCATCATAGCTCTATGTTTTTCGAAGCATGTTCCCTTTGCTTCTCTTCTTCTTTCACTAACTGCATATTTGCATACGCTAAATTTGCAATCATTAAAAAGTGGCCACCTAAAATACCTGTACCGAATGCCCACATTTCCATCTCATGCTCAATTTCATACATGATGATAGCTCCTAAAATGGCAGCTGCAAATCGGTTTAAAACTCCTAATCCAGGAGCCTTTTCCTTCATTACGATACTTTTTCCGAGTTTCTCCACTCTGCGAGCTAATAACCAAAGGCAATAGGCGCTTACTGCTAATCCAATACCGAACCCTGTCACTTGTTTTCCAAACGGAGTAATCGTCCACATAAGTAGTAAACCACTAAAGATCACATACAATTGTAATCGATATACACGTAAGGCTTCTTGAATCAAAATATCCGCTCCTAAGTTCTCATTTTTTGTACTTTTAGAAGAAAAGCAGCAACTTACACAGTTGCTGCTTTCTCTTCTTCTTGTTCTTGTTCCATCTTACGAATTTCAACACGTTTAATTTGGTAAGCGTCTTTTTCTAACACTTTAAATTCATAACCTTCCGCGTCAACGTGTTGTCCTTCTTCGATTTCATGATTTTGCATCATAATCCATCCACCGATTGTATCCACATCATCTTCTTCGATGTGTAATCCAAATAAATCTTTCACTTCTGAAATAAGCACTTTTCCATCAACAATGATATGTTGCTCGTTCACATGTTGAATTGGCGGTGCCTCATCTTCATCATATTCGTCACGAATTTCGCCGACGATTTCCTCCAAGATATCTTCAAGCGTTACAATTCCGGCTGTTCCTCCGTACTCATCATATAAAACAGCCATCGGAATTCGCTTCTTCTGCATTTGAAGTAATAAATCGTGAATTGGAGTCGTTTCCATCACTTCAATAATCGGACGCATATACGAGCGAATAGATGATAAATCTTTTTGATCCTCGGTCATATATCGAATAAAGAAATCTTTTACGTTGACCATACCGATAATATCATCTTTATCTTCTCCAAAAATCGGATAACGTGTGTATCGCTCATTTTGGATTACTTTCATGTGTTCTTCTACTGAATCTTCCAGGTAGAAACCAACGATTTCTGTTCGCGGTACCATAATCTCTTTTGCAATACGATTATCAAATTCAAAAATGTTATTTACATACTTGTATTCAGCTTGATTAATTTCGCCACTTTCATAGCTATCTGAAAGGATAAGACGTAATTCTTCTTCTGTATGAGCTACTTCATGTTCTGAAGCTGGCTTTAAACCGAATAAACCAGTTATCACACGAGCTGAACCGTTCAATACCCAAATAAATGGATACATTACTTTATAGAACATCATTAATGGACCTGCCAATAATAACGTTACCCTTTCAGCCTTTTGAATTGCCATCGTTTTCGGAGCTAATTCCCCTACTACAACGTGTAAATACGTCATAATCATAAAAGCAAGACCAAATGTTAATACTGATGAAATAGAAGGATTTAAGTTCCATTTCTCAAATAACGGGTGTAATAACTTTTCAATTGTCGGTTCACCTAACCAACCTAATCCCATAGCTGTAACTGTAATACCTAATTGACAAGCAGATAAATATTCATCTAAATTTGTTGTTACCTTTTTCGCTGCTAAAGCACCGCGTTTTCCTTCCGCAACAAGCTGATCGATACGACTTGAACGTATCTTTACAATCGCAAACTCTGCTGCTACGAAAAATCCAGTAAATGCGATTAAAATCGCAACCATGACTAAATTAAATATTTCCAATGAATCCCCTTAGTTAAAAAACTAAGGTGTCCACCTCCTGTATACTATAATGTTTTCTTATTTGTTTGTTAGAAAACATAGCCCGATACAAAAATTAAAGAGGTCGGATTTCACTTATTCTATAATAATAGAGCAAGTGTCTGTATTAAAGCTGTCGTTTGACCTGATAAAGATTTCGATATTTTTTCACGTTGTGAATCAGTCAATTCATCTAAAAGCGGCTTTAACTCAGTAAGCTCCACTTCTAATTGATGAATATGGTCTGTCACTTCATTCACTTGTTTCGAAACGTGTTCATTGATACCGAGCAGCTTCTTCTTCTCCTCGATTTTCTCTTTAATCTCACAAAGCGGCATATGCATTTCTTTGCACTTCTCAATAAATTGTAATGTCTCAAATGCTGTTTCGTCGTAATAGCGATAATTAGATTGAGATCGCTCCGCTTTTAAGATACCTAGATTCGTATAATAATCAATCGTTCGTTTCGACACGTGAGCCATGAGAGCCAACTGTCCGATTCGATACACCTTCCCAACGATCTTCCCCCCTTGTTTATATTACTTACATCATACAACACATAAACTGTACAGTCAAACGTGACGGTTTATTATTCACAATTTATACAAAATTCCAATCTCCTCCTATGATGATTCAATACGAGTAATCTACACTTATACAATAAAATTACTAAACTACTACCTAATCACTACATTGTCTGCCATTTTTAACCTTTCTTATTTAAAAGCATATCCTACTAATAATGATTGCTTGTATAGGAGGGAATTAATATGAAAAAGACAATCATTTCTCATTTTTATAATGAAGAATACCTACTTCCATGGTGGCTTATGCATCACACGAAAATATTCGATCACGGCATTTTAATTAATAGAGGGTCTACAGATCGTTCCGTAGAGATTTGTAAACTATTAGCACCCCACTGGGAAGTACGAAATTCAAGATTTCTTGAGTTTGATCCAACTAATACTGATATTGAAGTGATGGAAATTGAAAGAGAAGTTTCAGGTTGGAAAATCGTTTTAAATACTACTGAATTCTTTTGTTGTAATAATACTGAAGAATTTTTTTCATCTCTTCATACACTAGGCCAAAACATGTATGCGATTAGAATGATTTTAATGATAGATAATCATAATTATAATTATTCAAAGCCTAGATATTCTATCCCCTTAGTAGAACAGCGATACCACGGTGTCTTCCCTTATAACCCAAATCTCGGATGTGCTTGGAGATTTATTCACAATCATCTAGACGGTGCATATTTACCTGGTAGACATCATTCGCGGCACGGATATATAATTTATGACTATCCTTCATTTATTTTAAAATTTTATTTTAGCCCTTGGAATGAACAATCAAAAGCAAGAAAATTACAAATTACACCTACCCTTTCAAAAAGGGGTGTTCAAATGGGACTTCAAACACATTACGGTCAATCTCCTGAAGTACTGGACATACGTTTTTTAGAGCTTAGTAACCTAACACAAGACCTCCGTCATAACCCTGAATATCAAAAATTATTTCCAAAATTCAAACCGTAATATTTTCTGCATCGTCATCACCTCAAACATTTTCATTCACTTAATCAAAAACAATCTCATTTGCATAAAACATGAATACTGTATAAATAATAAATTTTTATTTTAGGAGGAAAAAATGAAAGCTGTTATTCTTGCTGGTGGGTACGGTACAAGAATTGGGGAAGAAACACATTTAAAACCGAAACCTATGATTGAAATTGGAACAAAACCCATTCTATGGCACATTATGAGTTTGTATAGTCATTACGGGATTACTGAGTTTATTATTTGCTTAGGCTATAAAGGATATGCAATTAAAGAGTTCTTTCTAAATTACAACTTACACATGTCTGATTTCACAATACAGTTAAACGATAATACAATTACTAGCCATTCTCATCGTGTAGAACCATGGAAAGTTACACTAATCGATACTGGTGTAAATACCGAAACGGGTGGCCGAGTGAAAAAGATTCAAAATTATGTCGGAGACGAACCTTTCTGCCTCACTTATGGTGATGGATTAAGTAATGTAAATATAAAAGAACTTATTACATTCCATAAAAAACATGGAAAAATGGCTACTGTTACTGCCGTACAACCTCCTGGTAGATTCGGTTCTCTCATATTAGATAAACAGTCTGTAACATCTTTTCAAGAAAAACCATTAGGTGATGGCGGATGGGTTAACGGTGGATTTTTCATTTTAAATCCTGAAGTTTTCAATTACATTAGTGGAGATAAGTCTGTTTTTGAAACAGACTCTTTAGTTCAGTTAGTAAATAAAAATGAATTGGCCGCATATCAACATTCTGGTTTTTGGCATCCGATGGATACATTGCGCGATAAAAATAAATTAGTCGAGCTATGGGAAAGTAATAACGCTCCGTGGAAGGTTTGGTAATATGGCTTCATCATCTTTTTGGAATAAGAAAAAAGTATTTATTACGGGACATACTGGATTTAAAGGCTCCTGGCTCACCCTTTTCTTAAGTTCTTTAGGTGCAGAAGTAGTAGGCTTTTCTTCTCATCCCCCATCCATTCCTAACATTTTCGAACAAGGTAACGTAGCAAAAGAGTGCACGACAATGAAAGGCGATATTACAGATTACCATTCTTTATTTCATGCCATGAAGCAGCATAAACCTGACATAATATTTCATTTAGCAGCTCAGCCAATCGTAACTGCTTCATACAAAAACCCTATCGATACATTCAAAACGAATGTTTTAGGTACTGTTCACGTGCTAGAAGCAGCAAAGTCCGTCGAAAGCGTACGTGCCATTATTAATGTGACAAGCGATAAATGTTATGAGAATGACGGTAGTGGCGACCGAGCGTTCGTGGAAAATGACCGACTAGGAGGTTTCGACCCTTATAGCGCTAGTAAAGCTTGCGCTGAAATAGTGGCAACATCCTATCAAAAATCATTCTTCCGCACTAATACCCAGAAACTCGCCTCAGTCAGAGCTGGTAACGTCATCGGCGGTGGTGATTGGGCAGAAGATCGATTATTCCCTGATATCATTCGGGCATATTTGCACAATCATACTTTGTGTATTCGAAACAAATATGCCGTCCGTCCGTGGCAACATGTTTTAGATCCTCTACATGGCTATATCCTTTTAGCTGAGAAACTTTGGAATGATGCTAAATATGCAGAAGCGTGGAATTTCGGCCCAATGAATGAACCTAACAGAACCGTTCATGATGTCATTGAATCTGTAATAAAATTATGGAATAACCCACTAACAATCATTTCCTCCTCTACAAATACTCCTTATGAATCACCTGTTTTAACACTCAATAGTACAAAAGCAGTAAACAAACTCGGCTGGACTCCTAAGTTATCAACAGATGATTCTATCGCTTGGACTGTTGATTGGTACAAAAAATATGCATCTGGTGAAAATATAGAATCTTTCACACGACAACAAATCGATGCATTCAAAAATTTATAAAGGGGCTATAAAATGGAACAGAAAAAATGCCGTTTTTGCCACTCATTACTAACCAACACTTTTTTAGATTTGGGCGTTTCCCCTCTCGCTAATTCATTTGTAGCTCCTGAAAGCTCATATAAAATGGAACCTTTTTATCCGCTGCACACATTTGTTTGTCACTCTTGTTTACTCGTACAGCTAGATGAATTTGAATCCCCGCAAAATATTTTTCATAACTATTTATACTTCAGCTCTTACTCCTCAAGTTGGCTACTACACGCTAAACAATATGTAGAAATGGCGATTAAGCGTTTCAACTTAACGAAACATTCAAAAGTGATTGAAATCGCAAGTAACGATGGGTACTTATTACAATACTTTAAAAAAGAAAATATCGAGACATTGGGAATTGAACCCGCGAAAAACGTAGCAGAAATTGCTATCAAAAAAGGAATTCCTACTCATGTGAATTTTTTCAGTAATGACTTAGCAAAAAAATTGCCACAAGCTGATTTAATCGTCGCAAATAACGTATTAGCACATGTTCCAAACTTGCATGATTTTGTTGCTGGTTTAAAAACACTATTAAAACGTGATGGCACGATAACAATCGAATTCCCGCACTTATTAAACCTTATATCCTTTAACCAATTTGATACCATCTACCATGAACACTTCTCCTACTTCTCACTTATAAGCCTTCAAAAAATTTTAGCTCATCATCATTTACAAATTGTTGATGTAGAAGAGCTTTCAACACATGGTGGTTCATTACGTATTTTTGTAAACCATCTAAGTTCCCAATCCACTATCCATTCCAACGTTACAAACTTACTCCAAAAAGAAGTCAATCACGGACTCGATACATTAGATTGCTATCTCCTTTTTTCTAAACGAGTGGAACAATTGAAAATAAATATTTTAAAGTTTTTTATCAAAGCAAAAGCTTTAAACAAACAAATCATCGGCTACGGCGCTCCGGCTAAAGGAAACACCCTGTTGAATTATTGCGGAATAGGTAAAGAATTTTTAGCGTATACAGTAGATAAAAATCCTCACAAACAAAATCTCCTTTTACCAGGAACTCGTATTCCAATAAAATCTCCAGCAGAAATTAAACGTACAAAACCGGATTACATTCTCATACTTCCTTGGAATTTGAAAGACGAAATTATAAAAGAATGCTCTTTCATTCGTGAATGGGGCGGTAAATTTTTAGTGACAGTTCCAGAAGTTGAGGTGATTGAGCCATGAAGAAAGTTGTTGTAACAGGTGGTAGTGGCTGGATAGGTAAATATGTTGTACATTCACTTATACAAAAGGGATACGAAGTGCACGCCACGTATAATAAAAATAAACCCTCTCACCTCCCTTGCCACTGGCATAAAGTAAACTTGCTCCGCAATGACGAAGTAAAACAATTCATTTACGACGTTCAGCCTAGCCATCTCATTCACCTTGCTTGGGAAGCAGTGCCACCAGCATGCTATGTATCTATTAATAATTACTATTGGCTAAAGTCTAGTATTTCATTGATTCAGCACTTTACAACATGCGGCGGAAAGCGTGTTGTCGTTGCAGGTACTGGCGCAGAATACGAATGGTTTAACGGCGTATTATTTGAAGATTCACCGCTCCTTTCCTATAAAACCCCGTATTCTTTATGTAAAAATGCACTGCACTCCTGGCTAGAAACGTATGCACAACAAACAGGCCTCAGCATGTGTTGGGGCCGCATTTTTCATATGTATGGACCTCACGAACAAGGTAATCGGCTCGTTTCTAACATTATCACTTCCTTATTAAAAAACGAGGAAGCACTATGTACACATGGAAAACAATCGAGAGATTTCCTCCATGTAAGTGACGTCGCTGACGCTCTCGTAACAATATTAGAACACGGCGTTACAGGCACCATCAATATCGCTTCTGGTCAATCTGTACAAATTAAAGAGTTAGCTTCTATCATTGCTAAAAAGATAGGAAAAGAACATTTAATTAAACTAGGTGCAATCCCTTTCTCTAAAGATGAACCTTTATTTGTCGGGGTTAATGTAGAACGTTTAAAAACTGAAGTAAACTGGAAACCAACATACGATCTAAATACAGGAATAGAAGAAACAATTTTATGGTGGAAATCATTTATACAAAAACATAACGATATGCATCATTAAAACGTAAATCCTTCGTTCCTCTCGCTAATTCCTTATACCATTCTTCTAATCTTTCCGGCGTAACAATATGATGCGTACCCATTCCTCCATGCTTACTAGCTTCAGAAAGAGTCGGACCAATTTGTAACTTTCTCTTTCTCATCGCATCATTCCACGGACTAAACCCAAACCATAATATACAGGCAAGAGGTGGATAAATCATCGATTCATGCGCAGATAAATGTCTTCCAACCGTATAACTTCCATGCTCATGATTATGAATAAATCTTCCCCTTCTCCATAGTCTCCACTCCTCTGGTAAATAACCATGAAATCGCTGTTTCATTAAAGGTATTCCAAAGTTAAGTTCCGGATAATTATAGTTAGGATCATCGACCATAATAAGCCCTTCTAGCCAATACATCCTACCTCCCAATTCATCTAGTGATTTCCAAAACTGATTTTTATCTTGCATGCAAAGAAACTCAGTCGTATTTAAAATCATTTTCCATCCTTGTACTTCTTGTTCTATCCTCATCACTTCATGATCTGTCGCATATGCATCAAACTCTGGATTTACAGAATCTCGCACTTCCCAATGCGGTGCGAATTTTTTACAAATCTCAACGGAACGATCTGTTGAACCTTTATTAATTAAAATACCATGATCAAAAAGTTTCGTATGATGCATAAGCCACCATGGCAATAAATATTCTTCATTGTAAAAATGCGAAATAACGGTTGTAGTTATAATAATCTCCTCCTCTTTCTCTATTAATCTACTTTTTATCCTACAACCAATATACTCATAAGCAAAAATATGTTTCCTAATTATTGATCAAATATTATTAATATTTTTGTAAGTTTTCCTTTGGTACCCAGCCCTTCTCACCATCTCTTCCTTCGCCCCAAACCCATCCATTGAATTCTTCTAATCCAATCACTCTTTCTCCAATACTCACATTTAATTCTTTCGCAGTATATTGTTTTATAATAATTCCTGTTCCATTCATATCTTTTTTTATAATTTGCTCCGGAACCCATCCTTTCCGGTCATATTTCTCTTCGTGACAAAACATCCAGTTTTCCCAGTTTTCCGGACCAGCGTAACTCTCTATCATTTTCACTACATCCCCCTCTTCTAAGCGAATTGGATTAGGATAATTGCTAACATGTGATTTTATAACGATATATTTCATAACAACCTCCAATAATCAGAAAATTAAGTTATAATATCATTATAACTTAAAGAGGAGGAATGCACGCATGTACTACAACACTTCATTCGAAAACGATCAACCTGTAGCCCGTCTATAAACTAAGACGGGCAATCATATAACACATACACTACGCCTCGTCTTAGGGAACTCATAATACCCTAAAAATAGACGGAGGTACTTTACATGAAACAAACAATTTTAGGAGCTATATGTTTATCACTAGCAGCAAGTATATGGGGTGGTATGTATGTTGTTAGCAAATACGTACTCGATTTTATCCCACCACTAACACTCGTTTGGCTACGCTTTATCATTGCTTTTGTTGTTTTGTATGGCATTTTGAAACTAGCTGAGAAAAAGCAAAAGAAAAAAGTAACCATTCGCAAAAAAGATTGGCTCCTATTCGCTTGGATTGGATTTATCGGCTATTTCATTTCGATCACATGCCAATTTATCGGAACAAAATTATCCGACGCTCATACAGGCTCGTTAGTTACATCAGCTACACCTGCATTTATGGTTATATTTGCAGCGCTCATTTTGAAAGAAAAACTAACCGCTCGTAGACTTTTATCTACTATAATAGCGACAATCGGCGTCATTATCGTAATCGGGTGGGATATTGAAATTGGCTCCTATTTTATCGGAACAATCATTTTAGTTGGAGCCGCTATTACGTGGGCTTTACTATCTATTTATGTAAAGATCGCTTCAATCCAATTCTCATCCTTAGTTATTACAACGTATGCCATATTCTTTTCACTCTTTTTTATTACACCCTTTATGATATGGGAACTACAAACATCCTCTATCGGAACAGTAAATACGTACGTAATATTAGGCGTATTATACTTAGGTATTGTTTCAACAGCAGGTGCCTTTTTCCTTTGGAATAAAGGATTAGAATTAATAGATGCAAGCATCGGTTCCTTATTTTTCTTCTTCCAACCTATTGTTGGATCATTACTTGGCTGGCTCTTATTAAATGAGACATTAAATAGTAACTTTTTTATTGGCGGTATTCTTATTATATGTAGCGTTTTCATTACTACTTTTGAAAAGAAATAAAAAGCAGGCAGAGATTTTTAGTCTCTGCCTGTTCGCATTATTGGATCTTGATCGTGAAAACCAATACAAATCGGTATATTACTTTGCACTTCACTACGTACACTTATAAAACTACACAGCGTTTTAGCAATTAAATATAAAGTTACACCGACTGCTTTTTCACTTGTGTCAAAGCCATTTCCATTATACATATCTGCTAATTCTACAGACCCCGGCCCCTCAATATTATATGTCCATTCAGATGCCCAATCATCGTCCTCTTCTTCAAGTGAAATATATTCCTCACAAATATAAAACTGACTATCCCATTCGTTATCAAGGTCATACTCAAAATAAATCGCTTTTGATTCTTCATTAGTAGCCATTTCTACAGCTGAATCCAAACCTACTCGAATACTTTCCTTATATGACTCTAAATCAATTGCTTTAATTCGTTCTGCATATTCTGCAGACGCTAACATGCTACAAATTTCAAAATACTTCGCTTCTATTTGCTCTACTGCTAACGAAAAGACATCCTCTTGCATCTCTTCTAAATACTGAAATATATCCACACTAAACACTCCTCACTCTTTACGCACTCCAATGCGATGGACGGGATAACATTTTCGGTAATTTCGTATGCTTATTCCCTTTCGCTGCGTTAATTTGAACTTGCGTCAGAAAAATACTATTTGTAAAATCAGCCCCGCGAATATCTGCATCTCTTAAATCTGCTCCGATAAGATCTGCTCCTCTTAAATTTGCTCCATTTAAGTTAGCCGCAATTAAGTAAGCACCCCTTAAATTTGCACCTTGTAAATTTTTCTTTTTCAAATTTGCTCCCATAAGATCTGCTCCGCGGTGAATGATTCGTTTCTTACGTGCAGTATTCATTTCCTTCCATACTAATTCGCTCGTTTCTAAAAGAAGAATGTTCACCTCTGCCCTATGCATTGGAACATTTATTTTCATTAACTCATCTGGATTTAAATTCGAAAGTCGCTCTGTCTCCTCAATTGCGGTCTCCAGCTCTTTATGAATTGGCTGTGTTGCCTTTAAAAGAATCGCCTCATTCAAATACCAAAGCATTTCATGAAGTTGATGCATAACTGGAAAAGCATCGTACATTTTTCTTGCATGCTTTGCATCTTTCCGCCAATCAATCCCTTTAAACGTACCCTGAGAAATCTTCTGTCCAGCACCGAAACACTCAAATACTGTACAACCTTTATAACCTTTTCCTCTAAGATTTTTATGTATACTACATTTAAAATCTGATTGTAAGTTGGAACATGGTTTACCACCATCTTTATTCACTGCAAAATCTACCGATGCTGCGAACGGTAATGCAACGCAACATAGACCGAAGCATTTTTCGCAGTTTGCTTTTAAATGATCGTTATGATTAGTCAAAATCTATACCCCCTGTTGTCTTTTGACTATTTCATAATATTCCAACTGTAATAAATAATCAATTTTAAAATAAACCAGCATCTTTCGTTTCAATTCATAACTTTATCATTCGATTTCCTTTCAATTGAAAAGGACTATTTCTATTTAATGAATTATAATTAAATTATAAATTTTCTAACTAAAAAGGAGACTTATTATGGCACTAGAAATGAAAACAAACTGTCAAATTTGCGATCAATCGCTCGAACAAGATTCTGAAGCATACATTTGTGTATATGAATGTACATTTTGCGCACCATGTACAGAAGAAAGACATAACGTTTGTCCAAACTGCGGCGGCGAATTAGTACGTAGACCGAAAAAGAAATAATAAAAAGCAAAGCGATATCGCTTTGCTTTTGTTTAGGCATCTGAAATTATATATTTAAAAACTTCACACAAACAGGCTCTGGCACAACAACATCAGATTGTAAAAGTGTTAACTTACCTGTAGATTCATCTCTTGAAAATAACACAAGATTATGTGACTTTTCATTTGTAGCAACAAGGAACTTTTCAGTAGGATCTAATACAAAGTCTCTTGGCCAATTTCCTTCTGTAGATGTGTGTTCAACAAATGTAAGCTGACCTGAATTTTGATCTACGCTATAAACAGCGATACTATTATGACCACGATTACCTGCATATACAAAACGGCCGTCAGAAGAAATATGAATCGCACTTCCTTGATTATTTTCATCAAATTGTTCTGGAACAGTAGAAATATACTGTAATTCTGTAAAGGATCCTTCTGCAGGATTATATGTTAACACAATAACCTCTGAACTAAGCTCCGTCATCACATACGCATACTTTCCATTCGGATGAAAAGTAATATGTCTTGGACCACTTCCTGGATTTACAGATAAACGATTCACTTCTGTTAATGTACTATCTTTTACTTCATACGTAATTATTTTATCTATCCCTAAATCAACGCCCACTACATATTTTTCATCAGGAGTGTACCCCGCGTAATGTGCATGTGGTTTTTCTTGTCTTTCTTTATTCGGACCTGAACCTTCATGCGCCATAATAGATGAAGCATGATTTACAGTTCCATCTTCTTCATTTATTTCAAAAGACTCAATCGTTCCTTTATGGTAATTCGCTGTAACTACTGTATGATTTCCACTATCAACACTAATATGACAAGGAGAAGCACCTTCTACTACTTGTCTATTTTTCGCTTTTAGTTCTCCAGTATGACTATCAATGGAATACGCAGCTACACCGCCAGATTCGCCTTCCTTAACAACAGAATAGAGATATTCATTATTTTGGTTAATCGTTACATATGTAGGGTTATCCAGCTTAGCGGCAAGTGTTACATTACTAATTTTTTTTGCTTCTGTGTCTAAAGTAAACTTATATATTCCTTCGCTATTTTCTTTCGTGTAAGTTCCAACATATCCAATAAACTCTTTGTTATCCTTCATTTTCATAACCCTCTCTCCCTATATTTTACGTTCATCATGCTTCTTAAAATATTTTATGTTGAAAGAGTATCCAAAAAAATCGGAGTACTTCTTTATACGTTACCATATTTTCTTGGTAAATAGCTTTTAAACCCACTTTTTTTGATACGCTGCTATACTTTCATATTCTTCTTCCAATTGACGGGACAGACGAATATAGATTGGCGTTAAATCTTTATATTTTTCCACACTTTCCATGTTTGGCTCATGATGAAAATCTGCACCTACCATTTCAGAAACTACGGATAATGTATCTATTTCACCTAAACTATATAAACCGAGGATTGCAGCTCCTAAGCAAGAGCTTTCAAAACTTTCCGGAACATATACGTCTTGATGGAAGATATCCGCCATCATCTGTCTCCAAAGTTCCGACCTTGCAAAGCCGCCTGTCGCTTGAATTTTTTTCGGTTCGCCAATTAACTCTTTTAAAGCGAGAAGAACGGTATACAAGTTATAAATTACTCCTTCTAAAACAGCACGGATCAGATGTTCTTTCTTATGATGCAATCCGAGTCCAAAGAAAGATCCTCGTGCATTTGCATTCCATAAAGGAGCTCTTTCCCCTGCTAAATACGGGTGAAATAATAAACCGTCAGATCCAGGATTCACTTTTGCCGCTATTTCAGTAAGTACTTCATATGGATCTTTCCCTAAACGCTTCGCAAGTTCAATCTCTGAAGTGCCTAATTGGTCACGAGCCCATCTGAAAATCATACCGCCGTTATTTACTGGTCCACCGATTACCCAATGGTCTTCAGTTAACGCATAACAAAAAATTCTACCTTTCGGATCTGTTACAGGACGATCTGTTACAGCACGTATCGCACCGCTTGTACCAATGGTAACAGCCACAACGCCAGGATCTATTGCATTTACACCTAAATTAGATAGTACTCCATCACTCGCTCCTACTACAAAAGGCGTAGAAACAAGTACATTCATCTCTTTGGCAAGCTCTTCATCTAATCCTGTTAAACTGTGCGTTGTTGGAACAAGTTTAGAAAGCTTTTCATCTGTAATTCCCGCAACATGTAAAGCCTCTTCATCCCATTTTAAAGATTTCAAATTAAACATCCCTGTCGCTGACGCTATAGAATAATCAATTACATACTCTTTATATAACTTGTAAAAAACATATTCTTTAATAGAAATGAATTTATAACTTTTTGCGAATAACTCTGCCTTCTCATTCTGTAGCCAAACTAATTTCGAAAGCGGTGACATAGGATGAATTGGTGTGCCAGTACGAAGGTAAATTTCATGACCATTCATATCATTCTTTATTTTCTCCGCCCAGCTTGCACTTCTATTATCTGCCCAAGTAATACATCCCGTTAATGGATTCCCCTTTTCATCTACAGCAATGAGACTATGCATTGCCGAACTAAAAGAGACACAAAGAATATCACTTGGCTGTACACTACTTGATCGTATAGTTTCTTTAAT
This sequence comes from Bacillus sp. GMa5/1, assembly GCF_050172015.1. Taxonomy (NCBI): domain Bacteria; kingdom Bacillati; phylum Bacillota; class Bacilli; order Caryophanales; family Bacillaceae; genus Bacillus; species Bacillus sp. GMa5/1. Next base: position 38,610 of record NZ_JBNLYC010000022.1, read on the forward strand.
CGTATTTATTACTGCACGAAAAATTTCTTCTGGGTCTTGTTCCGCTGTTTCAGGCGTAGGAGAATATAACGGATATTCAATTCCATGACTAGCAATAACAGATCCATCAGTAGAAAATAGAACTGATTTTGTACTAGTTGTCCCAATGTCTACACCAATCATATATTTTGAGCTCACCATTTCTTCCTCCTAACAAAAAATTGTTACAGTATCCCACCATAAAAATACATTCCTTTTATCTATTGATAACGTTGTAAGCCACAATTATCTAAATAGAAACATCTTTATCTTAAACAAACATATCGAGTAGTAAAACGCCTCCAAAAGCGATAAATGAAAGTAACGTTTCTAATACTGTCCATGTTTTAAATGTTTCTTTCACTGTTAAGCCTAGGTATTCTTTTACCATCCAGAACCCAGCATCGTTTACGTGTGAAAACATTAATGCTCCTGCACCTGTTGCAATAACGAGTAACTCTAAGTTCACACCTGTTGTATTTTCAACGATTGGCGAAACGATACCCGCTGCTGTTGTTAAAGCGACTGTCGCTGACCCTGTCGCAATTCGAATTAATCCTGCTACTATAAATGCTAATACAATTGGAGATAGTGCTAAATGCTCAGACATTTGAGCAATAGCATTCCCTACGCCACTATCGATAAGAATTTGCTTAAATCCCCCTCCAGCACCAATAATCGCAACAATTGAACCGATTGGTAATAAGCTATCTTCTGTTACCTTCTTAATAGCCTTTTTATCGATACCTTGGCGAAATCCAAGAAAATAAAACGCTGCAAAACATGCAATCAATAGTGCAATGATAGGACTACCGATTAATGTGACAGTCTTCATCAAAGTAATAGAAAGGGGCACATAAGGAGCTGCTGCAGCTAAAACCATTAACATAACAGGTAACAAAATAACTAAAAATGAAACTCCTATTCCTGGTAATTTCGTTGATTTTGTATTTACACGAATCAATTCTGGCTCATTTTCAGGAATTACACGTTTGTGAATCCATTTCGCAAATATAGGACCTGCAATAATCGCTGCAAAAAATGTAATAATGAGTGAATACAATAGTACCTTCCCAAGATTCGCTTTATAAATACCAATTGCAACGATTGCCCCTGGATGCGGAGGAACAAGGCCGTGTACGACAGATAGCCCAGCAATTGCTGGTAACGCTATCAATAAAATATTTTGTTTCGTAGTTTTATGAATTGAAATTACTAACGGCAGTAATATTAAAATACCTACTTCAAAAAACACCGGAATTCCAATAATAAAACCTGCAATTAACATAGCCCATGGTAAGTTTTTTATCCCAAAGGATTTAATAAAGAACTCTGCCACTTGCATTCCAGCACCTGACTCTGCCATCATTTTCCCTAAAATTGTACCTAATACTAAAATGCCTACTAAATGTCCTAGAACACTTCCGACTCCCGTTTCATAAGCACTCACTATTTTATCCATTGGCATTCCAGACATAATTGCTAAAAACAAACTTGCAATCGTTAAACTAATAAACGCATGCCATCTCCACCAAGATACCCCTAAAATAACAATTACAATTGATAATAATGTAATCATTAAAAGGTACATATTCATACTCAATCCCCCTTTATGTAAACCCTTTCGTAATTACTATATAATTAAAAGAACCTATATAGTTCTTACTTGAGTAAAAGATACCTTTACATATTGCTATACACTTAAAAGCATCTTCACATCATAATGATTTATATAAAAAGAATCTCCCTTATTAGAGATACACTATAACTCATCTCTCTAATAAGGGGATTTCTCTTCCATAATTATAATGTTATTGTGATAAACGCTTCGCGCGATCAATTTTCCCTTTTTTAAAAGTGAATGACACTTTCTTCTCTTGCTGTTTTCACGTAGTAAGACTACAAACTCAGTATCCACTTTAAACGATGAAGTTACTTAGGATTTGTCTTCTCATGAAAAACAACTTTCGGAAAGCACCTTCACTTTCATAACATTATAATTTAGGCGCTTTCGCCCAATCAGCAGCAAATTTCTCAATACCTTGGTCTGTTAATGGGTGCATAGCAAGTTGTTCAATTACTTTATAAGGGATTGTTGCAATGTGAGCACCTGCCATCGCTACACGAGTTACATGATCTGGATGTCTAACAGAAGCCGCAATAATTTGTGTATCTAGTTGATGAACATCGAATAATTCAGCAATTTTAGCAACTAATAGTACACCATCTTCAGAAATATCATCTAAACGTCCTAAAAATGGAGAAACGTACGTTGCACCTGCTCGAGCAGCTAAAAGTGCTTGGTTCACCGTGAAAATAAGTGTAACATTCGTTTTCACACCTTTTTCAGTAAGGTAGCGACAAGCTTCTAATCCTGCTAACGTCATCGGAAGTTTAATTGTAACTTTTTCATCGCCACCGTTAATTTTAATCAGTTCTTCTGCTTGGGCGATCATCTCTTCAGCTGTAACAACATCTGGCGTTACTTCTGCCGAAACAGATTCAACTTTAGGAACCGCCTGACAAATTTCTGCAATACGGTCTTCAAATTTAATGCCCTCTTTCGCTACTAAAGAAGGATTCGTTGTAACACCAGCTAAAACTCCAAGTTTATATGCTTTTTTTATATCCTCAAGATTTGCAGTATCAATAAAAAATTTCATGATTAATTCCCTCCAGTTTTTAAACGTTGATGAGTTACATGTTTAATATGCTTATCCCGTAAAAGCCCGATTTGTGTGGAATGAAGCCCCTACTTATTAAAGTTTCACTTTATTTCTTTTCTACTGCATGTCCGCCAAATTCATTGCGCAGAGCTGCTACAACTTTTCCTGTAAATGTATCATTGTCTAATGAGCGGTAGCGCATTAATAGAGACATTGCGATAACAGGAGTTGCTGTTTGAAGGTCTAATGCTGTTTCTACTGTCCATTTTCCTTCACCAGAAGAATGCATAACACCCTTAATCTCATCCAGTTTTGCATCTTTAGAAAATGCATTTTCTGTTAATTCCATTAACCAAGAACGAATCACTGAACCGTTGTTCCATACTCTTGATACTTTTTCATAATCGTAGTCAAATTCACTTTTCTCTAGAATCTCAAATCCTTCACCAATAGCAGCCATCATACCGTATTCAATTCCGTTATGAACCATTTTTAAGAAGTGACCACTACCAGCTTTTCCAGCATATAAGAATCCATTTTCTACAGCAGTATCGCGGAAGATAGGTTCAACGATGTCCCAAGCTTCTTGATCTCCTCCGATCATGTAACAAGCACCATTACGAGCGCCTTCCATTCCGCCAGAAGTTCCTGCATCCATAAAGTGAATGCCATCTTTCTTTAATTGCTCATATCGGCGGATAGACTCTTTATAATGTGAATTACCAGCTTCAATTAAAATATCTCCTTTTGATAAAAGTGGTGTAACCTCATCAATAACAGAATCAACAACAGCGTGTGGTACCATTACCCAAAGAATTCTTGGTGATTGTAATGACTGAACAAGTTCACTTAAACTAGATGTACCTGTTGCCCCGTACTCTTTCATTTCTTCTACTGCGCTCGTATTTAAATCAAATGCTACTACTTCATGTTTATGATCCATTAAATTTTTCCCTAAATTTAATCCCATTTTACCTAACCCAATTAATCCTACTTGCATAATATAATTCCTCCTCAAATCATCTTTTATTAAAAATCCATATCACTACAATCTGGAATACCTTTCAGCACTGAAATTTTAATATGTACAGAAAGGTATTCACAGTCATAGCTTAAGAATTCAACACATTTTTTGTAATTTGAACAACATTTTCTGTCGTAAATCCAAATAGATTCATGACTTCAGCTCCAGTTCCTGAAGCTCCAAATGTTTCAATTGATAGTACTTTTCCTTCTTGTCCTACATAACGTTCCCAACCGAGAGATACACCCATCTCAAGAGATACTCGTTTCGTTATAGAAGACGGAAGAACGGATTCTTTATATTCGTTCGATTGGCGATCGAATAACTCCCAGCTCGGCATTGCAACGATGCGAACAGAAACTTGATCTTCTTCTAATTTTGCTTTCGCACTAGCAGCTAAGGATACTTCAGAACCTGTCGCAATTAAAATTACATCCGGATTTTCATTTGTTTGTGTTAATACGTAAGCTCCTTTAGAGAAATTCTCTATGTTCGCTTTCGTTTCATTAAACACCGGTAAATTTTGACGACTCAGTACTAAAACGACTGGACCATCCGTTTGCTGTAAAGCATACGCCCAAGCACTTGCTGTTTCATTTGCATCTGACGGGCGGATAACTGTTAAACCAGGAATTGCTCGAAGAGCTGCCAATTGTTCAATTGGTTCATGCGTTGGACCATCTTCTCCTACAGCAATCGAATCATGTGTAAATACGTAAGTAACAGGTAACTTTTGCAGTGCAGCCAGTCGAATGGACGGACGAAGATAATCATTAAATACAAAGAATGTACTTACGAAAGGTTTTACTCCTCCATGAAGCGCCAATCCATTCGCTGCAGCGCCCATTGCATGTTCACGTACACCGAAATATATATTTCGTCCAGCATATGATTCTACTGCATATACTGCTTCACCTTTTATATCTGTCATCGTAGAATGAGAAAGATCCGCACTTCCACCGAAAATAGAAGGAATCGATTTCACATAATGATTAATAGCTTCCCCACTTGCAACACGAGTAGAAATTGTTTTTTCAGTATCAAAGGATAGAATGTCTTTCGCTTCAATTAAAACCTCACCTGTAATCGCTTTTTCTAATTCATCTGCCAGTGTAGGATTCGCTTCTCTGTATAAGTTGAACTGCTCATTCCAGTCATTGTCTTTTTCAATACCTTTTTGTTTTAGTTCATTAAAATGAGCTTTTACTTCTTCAGGTACAAAGAAATCTTCCTCATAATCCCAACCATACACTTGTTTTGTCGCTGTCGCTTCTTCTACTCCAAGCGGATTACCATGTGCTTTGTTCGTTCCAGCAACTTTTGGACTTCCATAACCTATAATGGTTCTAATTTCTATAAGAGTAGGTTGATCCGTATTTTCTTTCGCTGATTGAATAGCTTTTGTAATCGCATCAACATCGTTTCCATCTTCAACTCTTACATATTGCCAATGTACAGATTCTGCCCTTTTCTGAATATCTTCAGAGAAAGCAATGCCTAATTCACCATCAAGTGAAATTTCATTTGAATCATACAGTACAATTAACTTGCCAAGTTTCATATGTCCTGCCATTGACATCGCTTCATAAGCGACACCCTCCATTAAGTCACCATCTCCGACTAAAGCATACGTATTGTGATCTATAATAGAGTGACCATCCTTATTGAACTTCGCTGCTAAATGAGCTTCTGCCATTGCCATTCCTACAGCATTAGCAATCCCTTGTCCTAACGGGCCTGTAGTCGCTTCAACTCCAGGAGTATGCCCAAACTCAGGATGTCCAGGTGTTTTACTATTTAACTTTCTGAAATTTTTCAAGTCATCAATTGAAACGTCATATCCAGCTAAATGAAGTAGGCTATATAACAGACTAGATCCATGTCCCGCCGATAAAACGAAACGATCACGGTTAAACCATTCTGGGTGATTAGGATTGTAATTTAAATGATTCGCCCATAATGCATAAGCCATTGGTGCTGCTCCCATCGGAAGACCTGGATGACCTGAGTTTGCCGCATTAATAGCATCAATCGATAACGTACGAAGTGTATTCACTGCTAATTGATTTATGTTTTGTGTCATAGTAATCGTCCCCCTAAATGCTTTCATTAAAGAAAGTACTTATTTTTCCGTCTCTTGATCTAACCACCATTTAAATCCACTTTCTTGTAACAGTTCATTAGACGCTTCTGGACCATATGAACCAGACTCATATTCATGAAGCGGTAATAAGTTTTCCTCGAACGCTTCAAGAATTGGTTGTACCCATTCCCATGACAATTCAACTTCTCTCCAATGTGCAAAGAATGTAGCGTCTCCACTCACAGCATCATGAATGAGTCTTTCATACGCTTCAGGTACTCCCACATCCGCTTGCTCACAAGTAAAGTTAATACGCATCGGTTCAATTTCTCCATTTTTCAATGGATTTTTACTGTTTAACTGTAATGAAACGTTCTCACCTGGGCTAATTTCAATTATTAATAAGTTAGGTGCTGCATTTGGATTATTATCTTGATATTGCTGTTTTAACGTATTTTTAAATTCGATTACAATACGAGTAGACTTTTCTTTCATTCGTTTGCCTGTTCGTATATAGAAGGGAACGCCAGTCCAAAATGGATTATCGATCCACAGGCGAGCAGCAACAAATGTGTCTATGTTAGAAGAAGGATTTACTCCTGGCTCCTCTTTGTATGCTACAACTTGCCCGCCTTTTATCTCACCTGCAGCGTATTGTCCGCGAATGATATGGCTTTGAACGTCTTCTTTTTTCACTTTACGAAGCGTTTCCATTACCTTTCGCTTTTCCTCTCGAATTTCACATGCATTAACCTTTTCCGGCAGATTCATAGCAGTCATCATTAATATTTGTAACATATGATTTTGAACCATATCTCGAATGGCCCCTGCCTGGTCATAATATCCTGCCCTTTCTTCAACCCCAACTGTTTCACTCGCTGTGATTTGTACATTCGCTATATGTTCTTTATTCCAAATTGATTGGAGAACAGGATTTGCAAATTCTAATGCTTCAAGATTTTGAATCATCGGTTTACCTAAATAATGATCGATACGGTATATCTCGTCTTCTTCAAACGTGCGACTAAGCTTATCGTTAAGCTCACGAGCAGATGTAAGGTCGTGCCCGAATGGTTTCTCAATCATCAGACGTTTCCATCCATCCGTTTTATCAAGTCCGCTTTCCTTAATATTTAAAGCAATGGTCTCGAAAAATTCAGGAGCAACGGAAAGATAAAACATTCTATTTCCTTTTATATGTAATTCTTCTTCCCTTTCACGAACGACTTGTAATAACCTCTCATAGTCTTCCGGCTTACTCACATCTAATGGACAATAGCGAAAATTATCTAAAAAACCTTCCAGTTCCGGAGTACCTTCTTCTCTATGACGGGAAAACGTCTCTATTGATTCTTTTATTCTTTCTTGAAAATCTACATGAGATACTTGACGTCTCCCAAGCCCGATAACGGATATTTGCTTTGGAAGCTTTTGATCTCTATATAAATTATATAGTGCTGGGTAAATTTTGCGTTTCGCTAAGTCCCCTGTCGCTCCAAATAAAACAAAGGTCATTGATTCCAATTTCAGTCCCCCTCTTGTTGTATAATCCTTGTCAATATTTTAAAAATGAATTGTACAGAAGCTCATGTTTTATAAAAACAAAGAGTTATCAAATCCCAATTCTTTTTATACCTTTCGCTTTTTAATTGTCCCCAATATTAATAGTGGCAATTCAAAGCATTTCTACCACAACTTACTTATTTATAGAATTTAACGAAACATTTTATATCTGATTACTTTTAGTAATTAAATAATCTTATGTCTAATATATTAACCACATAAATTATTATCGTCAATAAAAATGTCTTGAATTACATACGATTTATTTCGTAATACTTTTCTAAGTGTATTCCTAGTTACCATTCATTTTCAAAGATAATGATCGTTATAATAAATATCATTTTTATCAAAACATTCAATTAATTTAGCACTAAACTCACGAGCAGACGTTACATTATAACCAAAAGGCTTCTCTATAATAAGACGATTTAATCCTTTTGTAGCTCACAATCCACTTTCTTTCCTTCATTCATATAACTCTATACTTTTCATATTTCTACTCAAAATTGATAGGCAATACTGTAACACCACATTGTTGCCTATTGTAATCGTTATAACTTTCTTTGTGCTACGAGTGTTATTATAAATCGGCCATAACATGAATAGCAGTACGTACTTTAAAGTGATGTAGCACTTTAAAATACCTATACTAAGTGAGTAATAATAAACATAATGAATAAATCATGCTGCAAAAATAACATCTACCCTTTCTTCAAAAAGCTTTACAGTAGTTTTTAGAAGTACGTTACATTATTTCATTTCATGCACTTTCCCCTTCTCTATATAAAATTCTCACTAACAAAATTCAAAATATTATACTTATTTTTCGTACTTTGCTATGCTATAACCACAAACAGGAGGTATAAACTATGAAAGCACAAATCATCCATTCTTTTGGGGATTCATCTGTATTTCAATTAGAAAAAGTTTCAAAACCAAGACTTTTACCAGGTCATGTTCTAATCGATGTAAAAGCAACAAGTGTAAATCCAATCGATACAAAAATGCGTAGTGGGGCCGTTTCAGCCGTCGCTCCTGAGTTTCCAGCTATATTACACGGCGATGTAGCTGGTATTGTTATTGAAGTAGGAGAAGGTGTTTCGAAATTCAAATCAGGGGATAAAGTATACGGATGTGCCGGAGGTTTTAAAGAAACTGGAGGTGCACTTGCAGAATTTATGCTTGCTGATGCACGATTAATTGCTCACAAACCTAACAATTTAACAATGGAAGAAGCTGCTGCTCTACCATTAGTTGCAATTACAGCTTGGGAATCTTTATTTGATCGTGCAAATATTAAACCTGGTCAAAATGTTCTCATTCATGGAGCTACTGGTGGCGTAGGACACGTAGCCATTCAACTAGCTAAATGGGCAGGCGCTAAAGTTTTTACAACAGCTTCTCAGCAAAACAAAATGGAAATAGCCCATCGTTTAGGAGCCGATATAGCTATTAATTATAAAGAAGAATCTGTTCAAGAATATGTACAAAAACATACGAACGGAAACGGATTTGAAGTTATATTTGATACAGTAGGCGGCAAGAATCTTGATCATTCTTTTGAAGCTGCTGCGGTCAATGGAACTGTCATAACTATTGCAGCTCGTTCAACCCATGACCTCTCTCCTTTACACGCAAAAGGACTCTCTCTGCACGTTACTTTTATGGCATTAAAAATATTACATACAGATAAGCGTAATGATTGCGGAGAAATCTTAACGAAAATAACGCAAATTGTAGAAGAAGGAAAACTTCGTCCATTGCTAGATTCTAAATCTTTTACGTTTGATGAAGTTGCACAAGCACATGAATATTTGGAGTCAAATAAAGCAATAGGTAAAATAGTTTTGAAAAACGTTTGGTAACTTTCACTAAATAATACAAATAACAAATGTTTGTTGTTTGAAAATAACAGCGAGATCGCTTCGCCTTATCTTTTTCTTAAGAGGCGTGCCACAACCTTAAAAGCTTTCCATCCTTTACAACAAGTAAAAAAATAACAGCTGAATTTTGAGGCGGGGTCTTACCGCCCGGCAAATAGCGGGATAACATTCAAAAACCTTGCAGAAAAATTCTACAAGGTTTTTGTCTATAAATACAAATTAATCACTATATTAAAATGAAAGAGTTTGTAATTCATCACAATAATATTAAATATACGCTGCTTTAAAGGCTTGTTGGACAGCTTGTACTTCTAATGAGTCTTTACCATATAAGTTCGTTGCTACACGAATACAAGCTTCTTTTAATTCTTTAAAATCAGAAGTCATATTTAATTCATCCGTATTTGCATAATAGAAAATATCAAACATTTTATCTTCTCCAATGCCATGTACGTTTACTCCATTATGGCTTCCACCACTAGCAATCAAGTAAGCTACTTTATTAATAATGCTAGAGTTCGTGTGTACACCACCATGATCGTGGTCAGCATCAATAGGTAAGTTATTATAATGCCTATAATCCTCTGGATATCTAGAAGAGATAGATGATGGGTTTTTCATATCTCTAAAAATACGACCTGATTGTTCTCCCATTGTCCAATTGAACTTTCCGTTATTGGCATACTTTTCAACGGCTACTCCTAAAATATCAGATAACGCTTCATTAATTGCACCAGCTTCTCCTGCGTACTCAAGTCCAGACTCATTTCTTGTAACCGCGTGTGTAAATTCATGTCCTGCCACATCAAATGCTCTAACAATTGGATCTCCGTATACTAGCATAGCGCCATTACTAAATGCATTAAACCACTGCTTAGGATTTCCTTTATTCGTACCATTTGTGTTCCAACCATGAACGACAGAAATTACTTTTTGTCCGTTATTATCAAAGCTGTTACGGCCATATTTTTCTTGATAAAAATCATATACTTTCGTTGCTAAATAATGGGCACTAACTGCTTTAGGATCTGTAAAATTTGTAGAATTACTTGTTACTAAATCATCGAGATAACCCCATACATTTCTTCTATAATTATTATAATCTTTATAATTAGCAGTATATGTTTCAATTCCCTTACCACGAGAATAATCTGCAAGCATGTACGTTCCATCACTTCTTTGTGTAATTCCAAACGTACGATTAATACCTAAGTCATCTTTTCCTGTACCTGTTAATTTTGAAGGATCTGTTGATTTATTTGATGTCGCAGATTGGACAATACTACTCTCTACTTGTATACCCAATTTTTGAACGAGTTCTTTTAATAGATTACCACCAAAAGCATCAATTAATACTGTACCGGATACATATTCAGGTGTAGATGCACTAAAAGTAATTTGATATGCGTTTGTAGCTTTATTTGTATTTTCATCTACATATACCACTTGTTTAATTTCTGGTTCTTCGATAAATGTTAGATCATTTCCATAGATGTTGAAAAGCTGTTTCTTTGCATCCTCTTCTGATAGAGTAATAGGTTGTTTCAAATCTTCCTGTTGTTGTAAATTTTGGGCACTATCTCCCGAAACGCTCGTAAGTACACCATCATCATTAATATGTGCTGTTAGTTGATATCCGTATACATCACGTCCTTCATACGTTTGTTGAAGACGTACCAATGTAGTACCATCATAAGATTTACGACTTTGCGTAACATTATAATTAACTTTGGATTCCGTATTAACTTGCTTTGATGATAATGCTTGTTCTGTTTTTCCTTTTAGTGCATCCTTTGCTACATTTTCTGCCGAATTTTGAGAAGGTGCTGTTAAATTACCTGTTCGGAACGTATCTTCCTTTGTTTCCACTTTTAAATCTTCTGTTTCCGCATGTACTCCTCCATAAGGCATAATCGCCGATAACACCACTCCTGTAGTTAAACCTACCTTTACGAAATTATTCATATTT
>NZ_JBNLYC010000023.1:0-48904 GCF_050172015.1 Bacillus sp. GMa5/1
AATTCTTTTTTATCTGATTCCCTTGGACTTTTACACTCTGTTCTATTTTACATCTATTATATTAGAAAATTGAAGTTTCATTTTATTATAAAAAGCATCGGTACATATGACAGCACTATTTTGCTGGTCAATACCAACAACAGTCATATAGATAGAGAGTAAATAACCGTCTTCGTAGTATGTAATTAGTATTTCTTCTTCAGATAATAAGGAACATAACAACATGTTCTCAATCAGTTCTTTTTCTTCAACAGTTAAGATCGGCCACGTTACCCTATACACTTCTTAATTATTTCAATTGGATCCAAAATTACGAATGAAAAAAGAGAGTCATAGCTCTCATGGTTAATACGGTAAAACATGCATAAGAGTACTTCATGCAGAAAGATGCACTATTGCATATCTTTATCCGTAAGTGTGAGAAACCATTGATATAAAGCTATTTTCAAACTTTCTCAACATTTTTCTGATAACCACACGACTGAATTTTGGCAAAAATATGATATTATGAAAATAATAAAATAAACGGACGTAAAAAAGACCCACGGTGCAAGTAGTGCTGGTAACACTCTTACACTGCCCCTACTACCCTAGGGAACATTGTCGCGGATCTTATACATATAATTATAACACACCATAGATTGAGGGTGGCACGTTTTCCTTTATGGGGTTTACGTGTCTTTTGTTCCGGCAAGGAGGAGCAAAATGAAATATTGGTTATTTAAAGTTGTTGATCAAATTGATTTTCAAAAAAAGAGCCAAGAGAGTATTTCAAAAGAACTTGGAATAAGTGGCCCTGCGTTTTCAAAGAATTTATCAGGGAAAAGTGAATTGAATTTTTTAAATGTAGTAAAGTTAGTTGAATTATTATATGAAGATCCGCTTGAAAAGAATTATATGATCCATGAATTTTGTAAAAAAACTAAAAGTAAAAAGAATTTAAGAATAGCTATGGAGTATGGAAATGCTTTAGGGGATTTGGAACTCCTTAGAATCGCGATTCAAAGAGGCTTTGAATCTAATAACTCTAAAACTTACGAATGGGCATATATATATGAACTCGTTTGGTTAAGAGCTAAGAAATTTTTTACAGCTGAAAAACTTTTAACGGAGACTGAGAATAGGAAAAAGAGTAAAGTTCTTAAAAATGAAGAAACTAAAATAATGTTTGATATTTTAACATTATATTCTATGTATGATTGTAGGGATTTTAAACTTTTAGATGGGTATATACAAACATTGCAGGAAAAAATATCTGAACTTTCTAGCCAATTTATAAAAGATATATACAGTAGCCGTGTAAAGGAATGGTATGCGTATGCATTGCTAATGGACGAGCAAATAGAAAAATCAAGAGAACTATGCCATAGTATATTGAATGTTAATGATGAATTAGGTTATTTAAGGTTATTAAAAATTTCTGCATTAGGATATTTAGGTGAATCATACGTTGAAAATTATGAACAATCTTTATGGTATTTAAATAAAGGGATTGAGATGCTAGACCAACTATCTTATGAGAAAGCAGAAAACCGAAAAAAAGAGTTTTTAAATATGAGGTCTTACATTAGAATAATCCATCAAAAGGATATGTATGATTTACAAATTTTTGATGTGGGCGAGAAAGCGCTTCTATATATAGTAACAGGAGAAAAAGAAAAAGCTGCCACTATATTAAGAAAGTACGAAAAAGAGAATGGTAGTCTGTCTCCAATGAAATTATGTTATTTAGGAATGGCATTGGAAGATAGAAAATTACTAGAAAAATCAATTGAGTTATTCTACTCGCAAGGGTGTAAATTTTATAGTTATTTACCTCGAAAAATATTGGTAGATATTAATAAAAATAGTATAATATACAAGGGTGATGCTAAATGAAAAAAGTACTAGCTTTAGTAACAACTTTGGCTTTAGTCGGAGTATTATATGTATCTCCTGTTAAAGGTCAAAAGGAGCAGCCTAAACAAGTAGCAAAGGATGCTCAAACTCAAATTATGCTTAGAATGGACCCAGGGACAGGAATGGGATAATTTTCTGGTTAAGGGTCCGATATAAATAGATTGAATGCGATTGTCTCTTAATGGGGCAATCGCATTCGCTGTTTATAGGGGGATTAACTAAATTTCAAAATTAAATATTAGTTATACATTGTGATAAATTCACAAAATACTATAAAAATATCGGAGGATGTTGGTGATGGAACAAAATACAATCGAAAAAGAGTTAATTGAAGTTGAAAGCAATCTACAAGGAATCTTTAATGCGGCTCATAATGGGGATGCTGAGTCTTATGAAATTCTTTTGAAAATAAAAGAGGCGATCGGTAGCATTTAACGCTATCAATCGCCTGATATTTTAACTAGTTGTTTTATCATTTCAATAAGTTCTTTTTGTTTATCAGGATTCTTAGATCGAATATCTATCATTACTTGTTCTAAGTCATCCTTAGCTGTTAATTCAGGATTCTTCTCATCGGATTCACCTAATACATAAGAAACGGATACATTTGCGAGTTTAGCTATATCTAAAGAAGTTTTTCTCGATGGACATTTATCTATTTCTTCGTTCTCCCACATAGATACAGCAGATTTACTTTTTAGTCCTAGTGCGTTAATGAATTCAGATTGGCTCATTTTGAGTATTTCCGTTCTGATTTCTTTAACCCTTTTACTAATCAATTGATGATTCATCAGTTTTCTCTCCTTTATAGAAGTCCCGTCTACTATTATCTTTTACTTTTTTTCATTAACTATAGTCAATATATATAAAATTTAACAGGAAAGTTCACTCAAAGACAACCTTTTTAAGTTTATAGAAAAAAATAAATTTTACTGTTCACAAAAAGTGAACGTTGTGTTATTATCAAATTAACGAAAAGAACAAAGGTGATAAACATGAAACTAAATATCGAAAAGGCCAAATCGTTACGCAAGAAACGTGGTTATAGTCAGGCTTATGTAGGTGATTATCTTGGTTACTCAACAAAATCCGCTTATTCACAACTTGAATCTGGCAAGAGACAGCCAAGTATATACAGATTGGGTTTGTTGTCTAAATTGTATGATGTTACAGTTGATGAATTAGTAGAAAGTTAACGAAAAGTTAACTATTATTTTTAACTAAACGTTCACTTTTTGTGAACTAAGAGGAGGAAAGAAAATGAAGCAGTTACAGGTTTTCAATCATCAAGAATTTGGAGCGTTAGAGGTTATACACCTTAATCGTAAGGAAATGTTTAATCTTGAAAATGTAGCGTGGTCACTTGGATATACGAAAGTGGCAAAAGGGAAAACTTATCTTCGAAAAGATCGTATCGAGAAAGTCATCCAAAAAGCTGATATATCAGTAATTGTCCACGATGGACAACCATACATTACCGAAGATGGATTGTATGAGCTGATTTTCGAATCAGAAACTCAGAAAGCAAAAGAATTTCGAAAATGGGTTACAAGCGAAGTACTTCCTTCTATTAGAAAACACGGAGCATACATGACAGATCAAGTCCTGGAACAAGCAGTAACAAATCCAGACTTCGTAATTGGTCTTCTCACTAAATTAAAAGAAGAAAAAGAAAGGCTTGCAGCAGCACAACAACAAATTGTTCAGCAACAACCATTAGTAGTCTTCGCTGAAGCGTGTATGCAGTCAGAGCAAACACTGAAAGTAAGTGAAGTTGCAAAGTTAGCAACAAAACAAGGAGTAAAAATTGGCCAACGCCAGTTATTCGCAAAGCTTCGAGAATGGGAGTTAATGTTCAAAAGATCCACTGAACCAACTCAGCTAGCAGTTGAAAAAGGATACTTTGAAATCGCACAAGGTGTTAAACAGAAACCGAATGGTGAAGCATTCACATGGACAACAACATACGTAACACCAAAAGGACAAGCCTACATCATAGACCGACTAAAGAAAGAGCAAGAGCAGGAGGCAGTTTAAATGGCGGAAGAAAGCACATTATCACATCTAATGATTCTGATTCTATTCATTTTACTTGCCGGATTCATTCGTTTAATGGATTGGATAGATAGACGGTATATAAGGGATGAAAATTGATGGATAAACAGCAGAAGGATAAGGAAGACAAAGTAAACATCATCAAAATGATACGTGATTTACGAAATAGAGGGATACATAACAGCGCAGATAAGGTTGAGGAAACATACAAGAGGTATATCACTCTAGCTAAATGATAAAAGCCCTGCAAGGGGATGCAGGGCAAGACTAAGGGTATTGAAGAATTGTCGATTCTAAAAGTAAAGGACTTCTTGGAATGTAATAAGTTTAACACATAGTTCATTAAATTTTTATATAAAGATTTTACAGATTTATGAACACAATAAAATTTGATAAAAGGAGTGATTCATGTGGAAGAAAACAAGAATCAAGACCCTGCGGTAACAGAGGCTCAGCTTTTTAAAAATGAAATAGAATCTATTAACTACTTTTCGATGTCGGCAAAGAAAAGATTAACTACTTCTGAATTACACCCAAAGACTGAAACTGCTCTACAAGAGCTTGATTGTTTGCTTCAATCATCTTTGCAACAGCTACAATCAACGCTTCCTGAGACATGATTTCTAATTGTTTATCTTTAGGTAAATTATCTAAAATGGCTTGAAGTTCTGCGGGGAAATTACCAGTTGATAAATCAGTTGCAAGTTTCGAACGAGCTGTAGAGTACTCCAATAACCCTAAAGCTGTTAGCTCATTAGTTTTAATACCAACGAATTGCATAAAAACACCTCCTTCCGTCTGATTAATTCGACAAAAAGGAGGAAAATCCTACAAAGATAAGACGCGCATTAACTTGTCGTAATATTCAGTAATTCAATGATGTTCCCCATCTAGTAAAAGGATTCCTGGATATTTTGATGCGTGAAAGCATCAAAAAAGCCCGTACAGAAGCACAGGCCAGTTGTTACACATATCGGTAACTAAATTTTAACAAACTTTCAGAAAGTTAGCTATTGAAAAATAAAAAACGCTCGATGGCAACGAGCGATGTAGAGAAAACATTCCCTAAAATTAGCTACCTATATTATACCATAAGTTTTCTCTCAGTAAATAAGGAGGAATTCAAAAAAATGATTGAAAATCCAATTACTTACGGAAACCATCATGATTCATCAGCAAGAGACTTCATGGATTATTGCCAAGGGTGTGGTGGAGAAATCTTCTACGGAGAAGGGTACCTTGATTTTAGTGGTGATCCAATCCATACCGAATCCGAATGCATCAAACAGTACGTTGAAGAACATTCGATGAAGAAAGTAGCAGGTGAATAAGGTGATGCTACAAAACAAAATTGAAGCTGAAATTCAAATTATGAAGAGTCTAGTTGAACGATATAGGCAAAGCGATGAGCCTAATGCTACATCAATGGTTGTAGCTTATGAATACGGATTGCAGTCGCTTATGGAAGTGTATGAAGCTAGTAAACAAACGGAAATATCACCATTTTAAAAGAGAGGAAGATTTATATGATAACTGAAAATTACTTTTCTAAATTAGCTCAAATAGATTGCACGGAACACGTTGAAAAGAAAGGTCGCTTTAACTACTTATCATGGGCATGGGCGGTTAAAAAGCTTCGTGAAGTAGATCCAACAGCCACATGGGAAGTAAAACGATTTGATGGAGTGCCTTACCTCAAAACAGATTGTGGTTACTTTGTAGAAGTTGAAGTAACTGTACAAGGAATACCACTAAGTCAGATTCACCCGATACTTAACAATCAGAACAAGCCGATTGCGGAGCCTAACAGCTTTGACATTAACACAAGTATCCAACGTTGCCTAGTAAAAGCAATTGCACTTCACGGATTAGGATTATACATCTATGCAGGTGAAGATTTACCAGAGATTCAAGAGGAAATGATTACTGCTCAACAAGTTGGAGCAATTAAATTAAACATAAAAAAATTAGCTACCCTTCGAAAAGTGGATGAAGACACGATTAAAGGACACTTAAGTATTAAAGAAGTTGGCGAATTGACATTAAAACAAGCTGGAGAAGTACTTAAGAAATTAACAAAGTGGGTTAAACAGGCTGAAAAAGAAACTTCTGAAATTGAAGAGCAAGAACAAGTAGAAAAAATAGAACAAACAAACTAAGGAGATGCTAAGCCTATGTTAGACAAAAATCAATCTAAAGTCGTCCTTCCGAAGTGGGTGTGGAAGGGCGCACGGAATGAAAAAGAAGCAAGAGTAAAGGCGATTGAGTACATCACTCCCGATCGCTATCCAGGATACAAAGTAATTAAGGTTCAAGGCGACATAGCGGTATGCGAAAGGGCGAATGTGTGATGTTTAAGATACCTGTAAGGCGTGGATCGATGAAAGAGATGTTAATAGCAGTTCGTGATTTAGAAAAACGAGGTTATGACTATGTAACACCAATTAAGCGGGTATATAGAGCAGAAAGAACTTTCCATCACGAAGGTAAATTCAGGGGGAAAGACAAGGTTCGTTTTACTGGCATGGAAGACAATGTGAGTTATGAATGTTGGATGAAGAAGGTGAATTAAATGGCAGATGTTAAATGGATTAAGTTAACTACTAATATGTTTGAAGATGAAAAGATTCGATTAATTGAAAGTATGCCAGAAGCAGATACATTGCTAATTATTTGGATTAAATTGCTTGCTCAAGCTGGGAAAACTAATGCCAATGGTTACATTTTCTTGAATGAAAATATTCCATATACCGAAGATATGCTCGCGACAATCTTTAATAGACCAATAGCAGTTGTGCGACTTGCTCTACAAACATTTAAACAGTTTGGAATGATTGAAGTTGATAGCAATCAGTTTATTAGCGTCTCGAATTGGGGGAAACATCAGAGTTTAAATGGATTAGATAAGATTCGTGAAGATACTAAAAAACGAGTAGCAGCGTACCGTGAACGAAAAAAAAGTAGTCTTTTAAACGAAGGTAACGGATGTAACGTTACAGGTAACGAATATGGTAACGCAAATGAAACGGACAAAGAAGAAGAAAAAGAATTAGAACTAGAAAAAGATAAAGATATTAATAAATCTATTGTCGAGATAGTTACCTATCTTAACGACAGATGCTCTACATCCTATCGCTCATCTACTAAAAAAACTAAAGGCCTAATTAAAGCGAGATTTAATCAAGGTTTTAATGTAAATGATTTTAAGAAAGTAATAGAAATCAAGGCTTCTCACTGGTTAACAGATGAAGAGTATAACCAGTATTTAAGACCATCAACATTATTCGGTAATAAATTTGAAGAATACTTAAACCAACAACCTAAAAAAGGAGCGAAGAGCAATGCAGAGAGCAGCGGCAGCAATACCAAACGATATAGCCAAAAAGGTGAATATGACTATGGATTCTGATGTGTGTGATACACATGGCATGAATAAGATGAAGTTCGGTGGACAAGTTGTTTGCCCTCGATGCTTCCTTGAAAACGATAGTAAGAAGCTTCAGCAACAGGAACAAGCGAAATACGATGCGGATAAAGCGAACGAGAAGAAATTCATGTTTCACCAACAAAGCATGATAGCCGATAGCAACATTAAGAAAGCTAACTTTGATAATTACAAACCTACTAGCAAGGAAGGAGCGAAGAACCTTGGACTCGCAAAGGTCATCGCTACGGATTATCTCAATGGAAAAGTGTTTAACACGATTATGGCAGGAAATTGCGGAGCAGGGAAAACACATCTTGCTTACGCTATAGCGGATCAGCTTGCAGGAGCAGGGAAATCAGTTGTCTTCGTTACAGTAGGTGAATTGCTACGGAAAATAAAAAGTACGTTCAATAAAGATTCCTCCTTAACTGAGGACGCAATAATTCAAAGTTTAGTAAGAGCACAAGTATTAATAGTCGATGATTTAGGAGCAGAGTTAGGCGCATTAGATGCCAATACGAAAGCAACAAACTTCATTAATAGGGTACTATTCGATGTTTTCGATGGTAGGCAAGGTAAATCTACTATCTTCACGACAAACCTCACAGGAAAGCGTTTAGATGAGGCATATGACGAGCGAATCGTATCACGAATTCTTAATAATTTTAGAACAATAAAATTCGAAGAAACAAAGGATTACAGAAGAAAGACATTGCCATTTTAAAAGGGGGAATAACCGATGTGTGTATGTGAAGGAACGGGAGTAATTAGCAACGGCATGGGGAATGGCTGCTATCAATTTGCACCGTGTATTTGCGAAGCAGGGAATTGCAGTCTTGAAGAAGTGGATAGAAGACGTCATGCCGTTATGGCGGAGTTACGAGAAATTCATCAATTACAACTGGAGGGGAAATGGGATGCCACGACTTGGAACGGATTTGGAAAAGGAGAATTACACAATGGCGTTGCAGCAGGGAAAGTACATGAAGAAGTCGCGTCGTAACTTATATATTGCTCTAGAAGAGTTGGACTTAGTGTTCGATGAAAGTGAAGTGATTCAATTACGAGAAATGTGGGATGAGGATAAAGATATTCTTGAAATAGCAAAAGAGTTAGGAAGGAATCAACTAGAAATCGCCGCATTAATTATGGATCAGGCCGATAAGAACAAAATCAAATCGCGTCCAATGGGGTTAGGAGCATGAAACAACTAACACTGGAGGATGTAGTCGGAAGTTTTGATTATACCGCAACAAGTACCGTGAACAAATTCTTGAAGCGTAATAGCGTTATGACGTATTCAGTAGAGTTTTACGACAAAGACGAGAAGTGGAAGCTTCGTTGGTTTGAGGCGAAGTCCGAGAGCGAAGCTATAGAAATGGCTAAAAGAAAATACGGAAAAATACAGATTATTACCACGTATATTTCCGATAGAACCTTAGAAGAGATAATGAATTTAGATTAGGAGACATAGCGTTATGACGTATTTAAAGGGTAGAAACTCATTTGATTAAACGAGGCACCCGTAGGCGTCATAGCGTTAGTAGAAACGTTGGGATTATTGGAATCAGAAAGGAGAAATATGGGCTTCGGATTTACTGGCTATGGGCACTAAATAAAAAAATGGTCCTTACTATTACGTAAGAACCCCATAATCGCAGAAAAAGAGTCGTATGTGAAACCAAGTAGGAATCACAATAATATTTTAACATCTAAATATATAGTTGTCTATACATTAAGTTAAAAAAATGGTTATTAAAACGAAGGAGCCCTAGATTTAGGGATCTAGGGCTTCTTGTGTCGGTATAACTCACACAATGTTATGAAAAGAAAAGAACTTACTGAAGATAACATATGAATGTTTCGTAAATGTATCAAAAAAGTGAACAAAATAGTTATTTTATGATGAATAAATAAAAGAACCCGTTTGTTATAAACGGATTCTTCCCACAAGATTTGCAAGAAATTCAAGGTAACTAGACCGGAGCACTTATTGAATTTCTTGTGATAATACTGTATGTAAAGGAATCAATAAGGTTAATGAAATTTAAACAAAATCGTTATTTGAATAAAAGGAGCCCCATTTGTCTGGGGAGCCCCTAAGGGTAATCGTCAAGTAATGACGTACTCGACTAATTAACAATATCATGAATTTTTTGGTAAAAATACTGGTAAATGTACCCAAATAAGCAGGGCATCAATTTGAATAAAAAATGCTATTTTAGTAGAAAACGTTGAAAAAGGACCCGGAAAAGGGGTAGGGGTCCTTTTTAATGGAACAATAGAACTTTATGGGATTACCAATAGGTTACCATAAAAGGTAATTTATTTCCATGTTGTAGATATTGAGAAAACTTTATATAAAAATTTCATTTTGTATTAGGTTGGAATATAAAAAGAGCACTTAGTAAAGTGCTCTCGTGACGAGTCTCATTTTATAACGACTATTTTATAAAGAAAGGAACTCAGAATATTATATGTGAGTCCAGTTAATTGAATGCTTCTTACAAATAAAGAGCAGCTAGCAAAAGCTAACTGCTCGGTTCTCCAAGGGGGAACGAGGAGAAAGTAACTTAATGGGTTGTCTACAGTATTGACGGAATATTGAGTTTTATTCACGAGAGATTATATTCTGAAATTTGAATTATGATAGTCGATATTCTCCATATTGACCAGAAAAGAACTAAAAGTTCTAGTGAAATTCCAAGGATTCTTTTTTTAGTTTTTTGAGATTCTTTTATCAAATAGCCAACAGCACTAATTGCTATAAGAATGAAAAGAATAAGTTCGAGTGTAACTGGCATTCTATCTACTCCTAAAAATAAGTTTGCATATAACGATTATAAGATATTTTTAATGATTGGTAATAAAAAATTCAACAAAATAATCTTTTTAATAGAAAGTGAGGAATAACAATGGGACTAGGAAACCGTGGGATGGCATTTGAAATGCTTATCAATCTAGCGAATGAAATGTATCAAAGAGGAGGAGTGGCGCTTATTAACAAGCGTCCAACTCCTGTGAAGGTGATTAAGAGTAGAGGTAGCCAAGTAATCAATGGATTCTATGAAGCTAAAAGTACAGTTGACTATGACGGGGTGTATAAGGGACGAGCTGTAGCATTTGAAGCGAAGTCTACAGAGAAAGATACACGTTTTGATTTAAAGAACATTGCACAGCATCAATTGGATTACCTGGAGAAAGCGGAGAAGATGGGAGCGATATGCTTCTTCCTTATAGAATTCAGTAAGGATAAGTCAGTATTCGCAGTGCCACTATCAGTCATTCAATCTTATGTAAGGATATCTCATCAACCGAAGGGCAAGAAGTCTATACCAAGAGCAGACTTTGATATTTATGGGTACTTAGTAGAACAAACAGAACGAGCGCCGGTGGATTATTTACAATATGTTGATGAAGCAGTAGCACCAGCTATATTTGATGGAATGATTCAATTTGATTTGGATCATAAGAAAGTAGCAAATAACATTGAAGCAGCAAAAGAGAAAATGGCCAACAAGAAACATAGATTATTAAAGGCTTAATGAATAACGGAACAATGCAGAGTGTATAGTGGGGGCTACTCGTTATGCATGTTTCCCTTATTCAACAAAGAGATAGTAAAATTTCACGTACCTGATGTGATGTTAAAAAGATAAATTCAGAAATAGGGGGATTCCTTCATGGAGAGACAATTAACTTTATTACCAGCTATTGATAGAGAGACAGAAAAACAGGTTCAGAAAGAAGTAGTGAAAATACTAAAGGAATACCGCGCATTGAAAACGCGTTTTGAAAATGAAGTGGAGTTAAAACACGAAGGAATCAGTTTGTTCCCGGAGATTAGAGACACAAGATATATTAGCAATATCAAGTTTAAGCAGATCGATAAGGCTTTACAGTACGTTTTAGACTATGACGAGGCAGAAATCATCAAGAGGAAATACTTAAATGCAGATAAGCCAAAAGACAGCTTTATTTACACTGAATTATCGATGAAGAAAGATCACTTCTACTATAAGAAGAAAAATGCGATTCGATTGATCGCTACATCTTTAGGGATGATTTAATAATACAAAAAAAGCCAAATTAACAGTTTTTAATTAACTATCCATTTGGCTTTTTATGTTTTATTTTTTAGGCATCCATGTATGTCCGCAATTCATGCAACCATTAACAATATTTTTTCTACCAACAAATCCACTGAATAAAATTATCGGTGGTCCTAGAAGTACAATAAGAAGACCAACAATTGCAGAAAGTCCAACAACTCCATCCATAGAATTTTCAGGAACTATAACATATAAAAAATTAGAAACTATTCCAATAGTTATAAGTGTACCTAACAGAAGAAACAGAATAAAAAACGCTCTTTTGAAATTATAACCACGCTTATTACCGACTATTTGATCTGATTTGCATTTCCTACAAACCACGCGCTTTGTTACTTTTTCTTGTTGTACCGTCATGTCTAACCATCCTTGCTTTTTATAAAATTATAATAGCTTAATTATATGATATTATTACCTGAACTGGATACAAATATTATCAAAAAAAGAAAAAATATAATAAATTGGAATGTTTATGTTTTTAAAAACTTCGACAAAATGCCGATAAAAATGGGGACTAAATAGGGGGAATTTTGATAATGAAATCAACGATATTCTTAATATACAAGCTCATTCAAGAGCTTTTGGACAGTTCTTTGACAACCGCATATCGAAGAGGATTAGTACACCTATAAGTGAAACGTTCTTATGCGAGAATGTCACGGTAACGTATACCGCATAGTAGGGCGGGCAAGGCGGTACGAACCCGCGTTAAGACGAAAAGACCAATGAATGTATTACAATG
Source organism: Bacillus sp. GMa5/1 (assembly GCF_050172015.1). NCBI lineage: Bacteria > Bacillati > Bacillota > Bacilli > Caryophanales > Bacillaceae > Bacillus > Bacillus sp. GMa5/1. The sequence goes on from NZ_JBNLYC010000023.1 coordinate 12,236, forward strand.
ACATATTCCAGTGTGGCGGGTGTGAGATAATTTGCATTCGTCATGCTGTTTCTATTGTATTTATCAATCAGCTCGGAATGCGTCCTCTGGGTTGATAATAAATATAAGTCTATTCCCTCTAATATGTTGGTTCTTGAAGATGGAATGGGGGTGGTTGCTCTTAAATGAGTAACACTTGCATTCTAAAAAGCTAAAAAGTATACGTATCTCGTACATTAGTAATTACCCATGATTCTTATTAATGACCAAAACGAGGGCAAAGAGTTCCACTCTTTGTTTGAGCCAATACAGCGGAAACATTCCCCTTCCATCCCTCTAGTGTATTGGTTCAAACAAGGCGTCGGAAGAACCATATACGCCTTGGATATAAATCCTTTATAATTCGATATTGGTCAGCTAAGGGCCGCGACACCCGATGTATTGACCAGCTCTACGGAGTATAAACGAGAAGATTCTTAGTCTTCTCTCAGCCCTTTAATATTTTTATAAGACGTAAAAGAGCCGTTACTTAATTGTAGCGGTTTCTTTTTTTTATAAGTAATTTACTAGCGTAAAATAGATAATAATTATATTATATAAATATAAAGTTGAAAGGAGGAGAAGGATATGACAGTAGCACTACGTTATGAAACTTTTATTCGTCGGGCTTTTGGTGCTCAAGACGGAGAAATGTTAGAACGATGGGGAGACCCAGCTAAAATGGCGAATACAGATTATTTTTCAGATCATCACTTTAATGAAGTGAAGGCGACGACTGGTTATGCAATGTTAACGTTTAACGCTTATATTCAGCAGAATACAGATGTTAATCCACAGGATTCGCAAAGAATGAATTCAATTGTGTCTGATGTGATTAACGCATCAGATTTAACAGCAATTGCAACACTCATTGATGAGTACGTAAATAATATTGAGAGAGTATATATACCTTTGCCAACGAATTAAGCATCCATAACGGGTGCTTTTTTCTTTGTTATATAGAAATTACACATTAAACTAGTGAGCATTCTAATAAGACGAGCATATGATGAATTCGTGGGACGAGTTATCATATGAGATGAAACTTGGAGCGCCATACTTATTTGCTGAAGGGTACCTAATGACGGGTACTCTTTTTATTTTGCACAAAATGGGCATTTGAATTAAAGGATTCTTATGTAAATAGGTAGAATGTAATTATTTGGTTTATATTTTAATCCAAGGGGTACAAATTCGATGCGACGTGAAAAGGATTTGTTGAAACAATGGAAGGCGGATTTGCAAGCTGTTCAAGAAGAGAAGAGATTGAAGAAGAAGGCTAAGAAAAAGAATAAGAATAAGAAATATAGCATTCCTGGTAATACAGCTGAATTCATGGATGGCAAGAATACTTATCGTAAAGAGAATGGGGTATGGAAGCAAAGAAATAAATAATGTGAGGATAAATAAATTTGATTAAGTTTATAGCAATTATCGTAGGCGCTGCCGTGATCTGGGTGGCGTCTTGTTTGTTGTTAAGGAAAGATAAGACGTGAGATAGATTTGCAAATTGAAATATTATTAGTTTGAAACATAGACTAGTAAACAAACTATTTCTATCTTTTAATCATAGAATATGATGAATTCTATTTTAGAGGAGGGAATCATATCTATGGGATGGGATAATAATTTTGGACATTCTCGAGATTGTAATAGATTTTGGGATGATTTAGTATTTTGCGGTTGTGGCCGTAGACGAAGAAGAAACGATTTTAACGACTGTCATTGTAGACGTGACTGCGATTGTGATGAGTGTCGTCGTAGACGTAATCATGACCGCGATCGTGAGCATGAACATGGACATGGTGAGCATCGAGATTGGTAAAGCCTTTTGAAAGAGTGCGATGAAAAAACGCACTCTTTTTTATTATGTTTTTAATTAGTACTTATTAACCCGAAGGACGCAGTTTCAATTGGATTTAACATTTTACAAAACAAGCGAACACAACGAACGAAAAGAAATGTCCTGCGTACCTGTCTAAAAGTTGACCCTTTTGTACAATTGAAATGTATAGGGTAAAAACTTTGTAAACAGATAGTTGTTAATGTCTAAAAGATAGTCTAAAATAAAAGTATATAATTCTTAAGACTTTTAGACTATTTTGAGGTGATTTGGATGGCTATCGTTGGTTATGCAAGGGTGAGTACAAAAGATCAAAACTTAGATGCACAAATTGAAAGGTTAACAGAATATGGATGTGAAAAGATATATTCTGAAAAGTACAGTGGAGCTAATAGTGATCGGGAAGAATTGCAAAAGGCATTAGAGTATATGAGAGAAGGGGATAAATTTGTTGTTTGTAAAATAGATCGTTTAGCTAGATCAATATTTGATTTGCATAAGATTGTAAATCAATTAGCTGATCGAGGAATAGCGGTGGTATTTCTTAAAGAACAAATTGATTTCTCTACACCAGCAGGTAAATTGATGTTTACTATGTTAGGGGCTATTGCTGAGTTTGAAAGGGATTTAATTAACGAAAGAACAGCTGAAGGAAGAGAAAGAGCTAAAGCAATGGGCAAACATATGGGACGTAGGGGACAGGATGAAAAACAGGTGAAGCAGGCTATGAATTTATTCTTTAATAGGAAAGAGAATGGTTTAAGTGTAAATGATATTTCAAAAATGACGGGAGTTCCGCGTTCTACTATTTATGCTAAAGCAAAAGAATTAAAAGAGGAGGAATTATGATGGAGGAATATGAACAGCTACGGCAGGAATTTTGAAATATAAGTAATCAGTTAAAGTAGCGAATCCGCTGCTTTTTTTATTTAATAAGGAAAAAAGCCCTACCTGGGGCTATATGATTTTCTTCATACCACATTGACGGCATTCTCTTAAGAAGATGAAATTTTTAATGGAACTTTTGAATGTGGAATTACCGCAATTATCACAGCGACCACTGATTTTATCAGGATGCTCTTCGTATGTGTATATTTTGCTTAAATCGTATTTTTGTTCATGTTCTTTATTTTCCATTCGTTTCACCTGCATATCAATCTGAATTAAAACAATTTAATCATAATAACATGAAGTGTTCATATAATGGATGTTTTTTATTTGATAAAGAGAACCTGCAAACCTGCAGATTCTCCTGATAATGATTTATGGAGCAAGACCCGAAAATATAATACAATAATTCGAAAATGAGTTCAAGTAAATAAAAAGAACCCGCTGGAGTTCGGGTCCTTTCAGAAGTGATGATGTATTCTCGGCTTGGGAACTGAGAAAAACACAAAAATATAATACATCGAGTTTTAGAGAATTTCAAGAATAAATTAGAGTGATTTTGGAGGATGATGAATAATGAAACTAACTAAACAAGAACAAGCAGTTGCAATTGGTACATTCATTTCGATGTTGGGACAGGACCTTGTAAATGAGCGCATCGATAAACAGAAATTAGAAAGTGCAATTCCAATCTTTAATGAGTTAGAAGATAACACAACACCAAAGCAAAAGAGAGAAGCAATGGTTAGTTTGCTCAATAAAACAATGGAAGAATTCCTAAAAGCTTAAAAAACTAATAGAGCCTATCGTGAGGTGGTGGTTATGGCTAGACAACGTAGCCCGGACAGAGATAAAGCATTTGAAATATATAAAGTAAGTAAAGGTGAGAAGCCATTAATTGATATTGCTGCTGAGTTAAACCTTAAGCCTTCGCAAATCAGAAAGTGGAAATCACAAGACAAATGGGATGAACAAATGAATGGTAACGTTACTATTGCGAAAAGGAGCGTTACTAATGTTAAAAATCCCAAAACGAAAGAAAAACTGAAAGAGATTTTAGAAGATGAAGAGTTGACCGAAAAGGAAAGGCTCTTTTGTTTGTATTATGTGAAATACTTCAATGGTACACAAGCTGCACTGAAGGCTGGATACTCCAAAGACGGCGCTCATGTACAGGCTAGTCGATTGCTAAGACGTGAACGAGTTTCTTCCTATATAAAAGAGCTTAAAGGTGAGTTAATCGAGAATGTATTTGTGGAAGCGATGGATGTGCTTAAAGAGTACATTAAGATTGCTTTTGCTGATATTACTAACTATGTAACCTTTGGACAGAAGGAAGTACCTGTAATGGGGATGTTTGGCCCGATGAAAGATGAATCCGGTAAAGAAATAACTCGTATCATAAATTATGTAGATTTACACGAGGCTGACATGGTTGATGGTTCTATAATAACCGAAGTAAAACTCGGAAAAGATGGCGTGTCAGTAAAACTTGCTGACAAGATGAAAGCACTGGACAAACTATCTCAGTACTTTGACTTAGTACCTGACAATTTCAAACGTAAAATCGAAGAAGAACGCCACAAAATGCAGATGGAAGTGCAGAAAGCTCAAATTGATAAAATTAAAGCAGATACTTCTCGTATTAAAGGTGATGAAGGTGAAGAGTATGAAGATGACGGTTTCATCGATGCGTTAGAAGGTAAAACAGCAGAGGTGTGGGAAGATGAAACTTAAACCTGCCCCTTTTAAATTTAGACCATTCTCAAAGAAACAATTACAAGTACTCACTTGGTGGAGAAAAGATTCACCTGTGAAGGACCATGACGGCATTATATGCGATGGTTCTATTCGTGCTGGCAAAACTGTTTCGATGGCTCTTTCTTATGTTATGTGGGGAACTGAAACATTTAATGGTGAAAACCTAGGTATGGCAGGTAAAACAATTGGATCACTGCGACGCAACGTAATTACTCCATTAAAAAAGATGTTAAAATCACGTAAATATAAAGTGAAAGACCATCTATCAGAGAACATGCTTACCATTAGTAAAGATGGCCATACGAATCATTTCTATATATTTGGTGGTAAGGACGAATCATCACAAGAACTTATCCAAGGTATTACATTAGCTGGTATGTTTTTTGATGAAGTTGCTCTTATGCCACAAAGCTTTGTGAACCAAGCGACAGGACGTTGTTCTATTGAAGGCTCAAAGTATTGGTTTAACTGTAACCCTGCCGGCCCGTATCATTGGTTCAAACTTGAATGGATAGATAATAAGGAAGACAAGAACCTGCTACATATTCATTTTACAATGGACGATAATCTTTCTTTATCTGAAAAAGTGAAGCAAAGATACTATCGTATGTATAATGGAGTCTTCTTTCAACGCTTCATTTTAGGTTTATGGGTGCTTGCAGAAGGTATTGTATATGACATGTTTAACAAAGAAAAGCATGTTGTAAAAACAGTAGAAAGAGAATACGAGAAGTATTATGTATCTTGTGACTATGGTACACAGAACCCTATGACATATGGACTATGGGGATTGTGTAAAGGTATATGGTACAAAACAAAAGAGTACCATTATGATGGTCGTAAAAATTCACGGCAAAAGACAGATGATGAGTATCTTGACGACCTAAAAGAATTCATCGGAGATATTTCTATTCGCGGGATTATAGTTGACCCATCAGCAGCTTCATTTATTGCTTTATTGAAAAAGAATCGATTCAAAGTGCTTAAAGCTAAGAATGAAGTTATAGATGGCATAAGAAATGTAGCGCGACTTCTTAATGAAGAGAAGATAAAATACAACGACTGCTGTAAAGAAACATTCCGTGAATATGCTTCTTATACTTGGGATGAAAAAGCTACAGCTCGTGGTGAAGATAAACCAAATAAAGAGAATGACCACCAAATGGATGGTGATCGTTACTTTGTAAATACAGTTGTTGTAACTAATAACAAAGCTAAGGCTGTTAAGTCAATCTATTAAGGAGGTGAGACGATGTTTGAACACTATATTCCGTTGCTGGATGAACAAAATGGCGAGCCTACATCAAAGTTACTAAAAAAAATTATTGATGAGTTTGAACCATTAAAACAACGCATGATTAACAGGTACGAGCGATACAAAGCAAGTGAAAAGGGTGTGCCTATCTTTACTCGCGAGTTTAAAGGTGATGGTAATAAAGATAAGGTTAACAATAAGCTAAACAATGACTTCTTTTCTGAAATTATCGATACAAAAATCGGTTATATGTTTGGGTTGCCTATCTCATACAGCTTAGATCATGAAGATGATGAAGTATTGAAACGTATTCAGGACTTTTTAAAAGCGAATCATACTGAGGATGCTGACGCAGAAACAGGGAAGTTCGCTTCTATTTGTGGATACGGAGCGAGACTACTGTATCACGATAAAGAAGGTATCGAAAAGGTTATGAATATCAAACCTTACGAAGCTATATTTCTTACGAATTCAAGTATTGCAGAACCTAAATACGCTATACGCTGCTATCCAATCAAAGTAATTGATGGTGATGATTTCAAGGATGGTTACAAAGTAGAGTTTTACAATGAAACAAACATTATTGAGTACACTGGTGAAGGTTTAGATAAGTTAACAGAGACTGACCGTATTCCAAACTTATTTAAAGGTGTGCCACTTATTGGGTTTCCTAATAATGAAGAATTACAAGGTGATGTAGATAAAGCTATATCACTTATTGAAGGTTACGACCGTTCGTTTTCCGATGTAAACAGTGAAATTGAACAGTTTCGTCTGGCTTATATGATCTTTAAAGGCGTTGATATAGATGATGATACTATCGAGAAGTTAAAACAAACAGGAGCTCTTGATGTAGGTGAGAATGGTGAGGCTTCTTTTTTAACTAAGGACCTTAATGACAACATCTTAGAACACCATCTCGACAGATTAGAAAAGAATATATGCCGTTTCACAAAGCATGTGAACCTTTCTGATGAATCATTTGGTGGTAACCTTACTGGTGTTGCTATTCGTTACAAGTTATTAGCTTTAGAAACTAAATCAGGAACATTAGAAATGAAGTTTACTAAGTCATTGCGACAACAATTTAAGTTATTGTTTGACGCTTGGAACTTACGCTCAAATAAAGGAGAACTAGACTACCTTTGTATGACGTTTCAATTTACGCGAAACCTTCCAGCCAACTTAGCTGATGAAGCTGATGTGCAGTCTAAACTACAAGGTTTAGTAAGCGAAGAAACACGATTATCTATGTTATCTGTTGTTTCTGATCCGAAAGCGGAGATACAGAAGATGCAGGAAGAAGAGGCGGATTCCATGAATCTCGACAAGGTAGGTGAGCCTAGTGGAATGGGACAAGAAGCAGAAACATCTCCAAAAGATAGAGGACGAACTGGAAAAGGCGATTCTCTACCTGTATAAAGATGCTTTAGAAGAAGTCAGAGGAATACTGGCTTTTTATTATGCCAAATATGCCGTAAATGAGCAGTTGAGTATGCAGGAAATGCGCCGATTCAATCGATATAAGAGTATGCAAAGTGAACTGCAACACGTTATTAATGAAATAACATATGAGAAAAAGAAAACTCTCAATGAAACGCTCTCCAATCAGTATGGAGAGTCTTTTTATTATACGAGTTATCTCATCGAGAAAGAAGTCGGCGTGGCTCTTTCGTATGGTCTTCTTGACCCGAACGTCATTAAACGAGCGGTACAAATGCCAATCGATAAAATGACACTCAATCAAAGGTTAAGTACACATCGAGTACAGATAGTTAACCGAATACGCAGAGAGTTATCTATCGGTCTTAGAAAAGGCGAAGGATATGCAACAATGGCAAATCGGATTAAGCCGATACTTGATGGTGATGCGAAGAAAGCCCAAATGGTCGCTTGGACAGAAAGTGCTAGGGTGCAAAACTTAGGTACTTATGACAGTGCTTCTCACGCTTTTGATGAAGGTGTATCAATGAAGAAGATTTGGATTTCTACATTAGATAAACGTACGCGTCCTACTCACCAAGCAGCAGATCATCAAAAAGTACCGTTTAAAGGATTATTTAAAGTCGGTGGTTATAGTTGCGAATATCCACATAATAGTAATTTACCTGCTAAAGAAGTTGTACGATGCCGCTGTACTTTCATTACTGAGGTAGCGGATGTTAGCTCATTCATTGAGAGAAGGGCCAGAAACCCAACTACAGGTAAGAATGAGGTGATTAGCGCAGTTAGTTACGAGGAATGGAAAGACTCTCTTGAATAATAAAACACACGAGGGCTTATAAAATACGAACTAAATAGGGTGTATTCATAGGAACTCAGAGGAGGAATAATAATGAAACAATTACAAAAGCAAGCGGAAGTACAGTTTTTAAAAGAAAGAGAACTAACAAAGTTACCGTTTCGTTTATCAAATCTGCAATTCTTTTCTGATCCTGCAATACCTGCAGATGAGACACTACAGAATGAACAAACATCACCTGCGGATGATATAAAAGATTCACTAGTTGAAGAGCAAAAAGAACCGCCAGTTGGTGAACAAAAAGAACCGAAATTAGATGATGCAACAAAAACATTTATTGAGAAGATGGTACAATCAGCGGAAGATAGAGTGCGCTCTAAATATTCGAAAGAACTGAATGCAACAAAAAAGGAATTAGAGAACTATAAAACCGCTTCTATGACTGCACAAGAGAAAGCTGAATATGAGATGAAGCAACTTCAGGAACAACTAGAAGAGCGAGAAAGAGTACTTCATCAGAAAGAAATGCAGAGTGTTGCATCAGATGGTTTATCAGCGGTTGGATTGGATCTTAAATTTGTAGATTTTGTTATTGGTTCAGATGTAGAAGATACAAAAGTTAGGGTGTCAAAGTTTAATGATTTATTCTCTACTGCATTAGAAGTAAAAGTGGCTGAAAAGTTTAAAGCTGCTGGCCGAGAAATCCATGTTAGTGGCGGAACTGGAGGGGGATTTACGAGAGAACAAGTAAATTCAATGAGTCAAGCTGAAATTAATGCGAACTGGCCACAAATTCAGAAGGATATGCGCAATTGGGGTAAGTAGCACTAGGAAAGTTAAGTGATTTGAATGGTACAGTCAAAAAAATATAAAACGAACAAAAGAGATTGCTAGTTTAGTAATCTCTTTTGTTATGGAAAAACATTAAGGAGGAATTAATATATGTCAGTATCAACTTTTATTCCAACAATTTGGGAAGCGCGCTTGATGGCGAACTTTCACAAGCGTTCTATTGCGGATTTAATTACAACAACGCCAACGAAAATCGAAGGTAATAAGATTATCTTTAATCGTGTAGGCGCAGTAAATGTAAAAGATTATAATGGTACAATCGAATGGGATGATACCAACCCTTCTAAAGTAGAAATTAATATGGATCAACAAAAGTATTTTGCTTTCAAAGTTGATGATGTAGATGCAGTTCAGGCTGCTGGAGATTTAATCGACCCACATACACAAGAGGCAGGAGCGGTACTTCAGGAAACCGTTGATACATTCGTATTAGGGCTTTATAAAGGCGCTCATAAAACTCATACAATTGGGAGTGACTCTAGTCCAATTGAGTTATCACCTAAAAATGCATATGATTACATTGTAGACTTAAATACGATTTTAAATATTAAAAAGGTTCCTAAAACTGAACGATTCACAATCATCAATTCTCAGGTTTTAGGTTTATTATCTAAAGATGATCGCTTTACTAAGCAACCTGTTGTTTTAGAAAATGGTATTGTTGAAGGACAGATTATTAATGGATCACAAATCGTTGTATCAGAAGAAATTCACGGTACTGGTGGTAAGTATAAAATTTTAGGTCTTCATAAGTCTGCCATTGGATACGGGATACAGTTAACTGAAACAGAGGCACAACGTCTGCAAAATTCCTTTGCAGATGGTATTCGTGGTCTTATGGTTTATGGTGGAGATATCCTTCGTCAAGAGTCAATAGCGGTACTTACAGCTACAGTTACATCAATTACTCCGGAAAAACCAGGTGGAGGGGCTTAATAAGCCTTCTCCATTTTTTTCTTTTACGTAAGTAGGTGATTAGATGGAAGATATGAAAGCAGAAATTTTAAAACGTGTAAAACTGCAAGTACCTAATATAAGTGATGAAAATTTATTAATAAGCATTGAAGATACAATGTTAATGGTTGCTGAGTACACCAATAGAACTATTCCTGAATTCCCTCCTGCTTATATTGGTATCATCGCTAAAATGGTGGTTCATCAGTATATGGAGCAAGAGAGAGAAGGAAAGAAAAGTGAATCGTTAGGCAACTATTCTGTTACTTATGATGATGTGGTAGATTATCCAGCAAGCGTCACGAAGGGGCTGAAAGTGAGGTTACGTGTTCGATGATTCAGTCAATGATACGCAAGTTTGGAAAAGATGCTACAGTACTTCGCAACGCTGGTTCTGATGATGGACCATATCCAACAGAAGAATGGAAAGAAATCAATACTGTTAAAGGTGTATTGGATGCTATCCAAGGGACAAAGGATGCTCGCAATAAGAAAGTAGAAGAGAAAAGCACACATTTCTTTTACTGCATGCTTTTCGACGTAACTATTCAAGATAGATTAGTTATCGATAAGAAGGTATACAGCGTTACTTATCCGGGAGATCCAATGAATGCGGGTAGATTCTTTCAAATAGAATTGGAGATGTTGCCATATGAGCGTGAAATTCCAATCCAATAGAGCCGCTGTTATGGCGAGACATTTGGCTGCAAAGAAAGCAGCTCATACTGCTATTGGTCAATTTGTATCTTCTAAAGCTAAATTACTTGCTGCTGTAGACACTGGCAATCTAAGAAGAAGCATTAGTTCTAAAGCAGAGCAAGAAAAAGTTGTTATCGGTACTTCTGCTGATCATGGAATTTATGTTGAGAAAGGAACAGGAATTTATGCTGTAGACGGTGATGGGCGTAAAACTCCTTGGATGTACCGTGACCCTAAAACAGGGAAGATGGTTAAAACTCAAGGGCAACATGCACAGCCTTTTCTTAGACCAGCAGTAGAGAGCAATAAACCGCAAATTACACAAGTTGGCACGCGAACCTATTCGTCGTTAATGAGGTAGATAGCATGAATGACTTTATAAATATATTACACAGTGAATTAAAACAGATTCATAAAGAAACGTATTATGAAATCGCTAAAACAACGGCTGAAATGCCTTATCAGGTATTCACGGTAAATGATGACAAAGAACCATGGGGACGAAAGAATATCATGCTTACAATTGATATTTACGGCACTTCCGCTCATCTTAGTAAAATAGATGAACTGATTATGAAGCTAGAAAACAATCTTCATAGAAAAAGGTTAAGCAGTGCTGAATTTGGTGCTGCTATTTCTTATCTTTCGAGTCAGAAAGTACCTGATCCAGACCCGAATATCAGACGTAAAGAAGTGCGGTTCATTTTAAGAACTTATTTTAAACAATAGAAAGGGTTGATTATATGGCAGCTCCACAACCAAAACCAGAGAATGTCCTATTCGGAGATTGGGGTGCATTCTTCTTTAATTATGGAGAAAAAGACGAACTACCTGTAGGTGCTACACAAGGCGGTGGCTCATTTAAATACGAACCAGAGTTTAAAGAAATTGAATATGATGGTTCTCCTGGTGACACTATGGGGATGAAACGTATTACAAAATCAAAAACTCAAATTAGTTTTAAGACACTTGAATTTTTGGATAAAGAAAAAATCAAAAACTTTATTGCTGGTTTAAAAGTATCAGAAGAGACTATTACAAAAGACGGGAAAACAATTAAGTACGACGTAATCGAAGCTACAGAACGTCTAACAAAAGATAGCTATCTTAAAAACGTAGCATGGGTTGGCGAAACTTTAGGTGGAGATATCGTTGAAATTATCGTATATAACGCATTATCTGACGGTTCATTAGAGCTAGGATTTGAAAACGAAAGTGAAGTTGTTCCAGAAGTGACATTCACAGGACATCGTGATCCAGAAAACATTCGAAAAGTACCATGGAAAAAACGTATTTTAACAGCAACAGAAGCAGCTAAATTAATACCAGCAGGTTAAAGAGTAGGGATAATCCCTGCTCTTTTTATTTTAAGGAGGAATAAATATGACTATTGCAATTCAAGAAAAAGAATATAAAGTGAGACAAATTCATGGTGGAGATTTATTTTCTGTAGTTCGTATTTTGAAGAAATCGAAATTCAAGGTTGATATTAATTTACTTAAAGATTTAATGATGGGCGTACGAAATAAAGAAGGAGCAACTCAAGCTGATGTATTAGCTGCACAAGAGACTTTCGGGTATGACATTATCATGAAGTTTATCTTCGGATTAGAAGAAGCAGAACAGGAATTTTTTGAGTTTGTAGCCGGACTTTTAGTTCATGAAGATGAAAGTGGCAAAAAAACATCACCAGGTTGGGAAACCATTCGAACTTTAAATCTAGAAGAGTTGGTTCGATTATTTATTGCAATTAAAGATTCAGAAGCTGGGCTGGTTAAGCTTTTTTCCAATGCGGTGAACTTGATGAAATAGACTTCATCGATACGTTAGCTTCTCGCTATCCAAATATGGAGTATATAAGGAGTTTGGATGCAGAGATAGTTATTAACTTGTATCTCACCGCAAAGAAGAAACAGATGGACCGCATGTTATGGGAAGAATGGTGTGCCCTACAACCGTACTGCGATGAAACATTTCCTCAATTTAAACATAAGCGCGAAAATCCAACGCAAGAACAGGTAAAACAATACAACGATTCAATCGAACAAACACCGAAGCAGAAATTTACAAAAAAAGAAGTGTTTGCTCGAGTTGAAAAAATCCGCGGAAAGGCGGGTGAATAAATGGAACTATTTCGTATGTTTGGTTCAATATTCTTGCGTGATGATGAATTACGAGGTGGATTGAACCGAGCAGAACAGCACGGTCAACGAACTACCGGGATTTTAAATAGAGGTTTTAGCAGCGTCGGTAGAATGGCTGGTTCAATGGGGGCAGCTGTCGGGACTTCCGCTATAGCTATTGGTGGTATGGCAGGTATGGCATTAGGGGCAGGAGCCGCACTTGTTGGTATTGTTTCCGCAGGTGCTAACTTTGAACAAATCATGTCAAAAGTAGCAGCTGTTTCCGGTGCTTCCGGAAGTGAAATGAAGCAATTGGAAGCTCAAGCTAAAGAATTAGGTGCAACAACTCAATTCTCTGCTACACAAGCTGGGGAAGGGATGATGTACCTTGCGCAAGCTGGTTTTAAAACTGGCGATATTATGAAAGCAATGCCTGGCATGTTAGATTTAGCAGCGGCAGGTGCACTTGATTTAGGTACAGCAGCAGATATAGCGTCTAATATCATGAGTGGTTTTGGATTGTCAGCTGATAAAGCGACCCATACAGCAGATGTATTAGCGTTGGCTGCTTCTAACTCAAATACAAATGTAACACAAATGGGCGAAGCGATGAAATACGCTGCTGGAACTGCCCATACTGTCGGTTTCAGTATGGAAGAAACATCAGCGGCAATTATGGCGATGGCAAATAGTGGTTTGCAAGGATCAGTTGCAGGACAAGCTTTCGCTACATCTTTAGGGCGTTTAGCTAAACCGACAAAAGAAATGCGAAAAGTTATGGATGAGTTGAATTTATCTTTCTTTGATCAGCAAGGTAAAATTAAACCTTTACCAACGATTATAAAAGAATTAGAAGATAAAACAGGTAGTATGACAAACCAACAAAAATCAGCTACATTAACAACGTTATTTGGTGCAGAAGCATATAAAAACTGGGCAGCTTTAATGCAAGAAGGTAGCGAGAAATTAGAGAAAAATACAAAAGCATTAGAAAAAGCTGATGGTGCAGCTGCGAAAATGGCTAAAACTATGAATGACAATCTAAAAGGAAAGTGGATTGAATTCACATCTGCGCTAGAAGGTTTAGCTATAACGATTTTTACACTTATCGCTCCTGCATTAGCAGCTATTGTCCTTGGATTAACTCAGGTGGTCCGGTGGGTTGACGGTACAATTAAAAGATTTGTAGATTTAAACAATTATATAGGTAATATCCAGTTAATAACCAAAGCAATTCAAGATTTTTGGCTCGCGGCTTCTGGTGATAGAAATGCCATGGTTGAGGGATATGACATTCTTACTAAACTTGGTTTCTCTGCTAATTCAATTCAGTTTATACAAGAAACTACAGCGGCAGTGCAGCATGGTGTAGAAACTATGAAAGCTCTCGTATCTGGTGATTGGGGAGCTGCTAGTAATTTATTGGATAAGTTAGGGTTTTCTCCAGAACAAAAAGCGGATATTATCATGTTCGTTCAGGATGTACATGCCCAATTAAGTAGTTTTATAGAAAATGTACAATCTCTAATCTCAGCTGCTGCTCCTGTAATTATGGGAATAATCGGGGCTACTTGGGATTTTATTAAAGGTGTATTCAATACAATAGCTCCTTACTTAATGCCTTTATTAACAGATGTGATGTCATTTGTGAACGGGATTATAGAAAAGATTGCAGCATTTTGGAAAGAAAACGGGGATCAGATTGTCCAAGCTGTAAAAAATGCATTTGATCTTATAAAGGGCATTATTGAATTTGTAATGCCTGTTGTTCTATTCATTATTGAAGATGTCTGGGGAAACATAAAAGGTGTTATAAATGGAGCCTTAGATATCATCTTAGGGACAATTAAACTATTTTCTTCCTTACTAACTGGTGATTGGACTGGTGTTTGGGATGCTATTAAACAAATTTTATCAGGAGCATGGGAATTCATTTGGAATTTCATTCAAATATGGGGAGTTGGAAAGGTACTTGGCATCATTGGCAAAATAGGCAGCAAAATGAAGGGACTGTTTGGAGAAGCTTGGGAAGGTGTAAAGAAAGTATTTTCTGACATGTTCGAGGGTATTTTTAAAAGCTCAGGAGACACCCTTACAGTGATAAAAGAAGTATTCGGAAAAGTGAAAGATGCAATCGCAACCCCATTTAAAAATGCGTGGGAAGGTGTTATGGAATGGATTGATAAAATTAAAAAAGGTGTTTCAAATATGTTCAGTGGCGTTCACATTCCTGTTCCGAAGATTAGTGTAAATGGATCATTAAACCCAGTAAATTGGGCGAGTGAAGGTCTGCCATCTTTCGATATTAAATGGGCTGCGAACGGAGCTTTAATTAAGCCCGGTAATCCTACATTAATTGGGGTTAAATCTAGCCCGGTTGTCGAGAAATCGGCAGCATAAAATATCGTGTGAATTCGGGGAAACCTAAGGACAATTGTCTATGGCAATCCCGAGCCAAGCCTGTACGGAAACGACAAGAAGGTGTAGAGACTAGGTAAAGTAACCTAAGTGAGAATATGGCGAAATACCCAAGAGCGCACGACACCCGAAGAATGGGTGATGATATAGTCCGATACTCCAGTGAAAACCGGAGAGTTAAGGATAAAGAGCCTTAACATAACAATTGTGGTGACGCAAGAGGATACGATGAAACGGTGTTACCTTTACGTAAGCAAACGTTTGACGCGATTGCGAATGGAATTATGGGTTCATTACCATTAAATCAACAGCAAGGGGCCAAATATGTATCACAAGGTCCAACTGTTTTACAAATTAATTTAAACGGAAGAGAAATAGCGAAGGAAATTTACTCAGATGTCAATGAATTTCAAGAACGCGAGAAAGAAAGACTCAAAGTATTTTAGGTAGGTGATGATATGGCGGGAATTAGCTTCTTTAGTTTTAACGGGAAAAGGAATCCAAATGTAATTCCACTGCAGGGTAAAAAGCGCCCTGCATGGGCTCCTTTGGATCATATGTTTCTTGAAGTCTCGCATTATCCAGGAGGTAGGTTACTACGCACACAAACTAAAATGAGAAAGATTTTAATTCCTATTGCACTATTATATGATTCAGCTGAAGAAGCTGAAAAACTAAAAGAAGAAATAGCAGATTGGCTCGTTACGGATCAACCGTGCGAGCTTATTTTTGATGATGAAAAAGATCGTACGTTTTTAGCTGTCGTAGATGAAACTTTAGATTTAGACCAGTTAGTTGATCTAGGTGAAGGTACTTTAACTTTCATTTGTCCAATGCCATATAAGTTAGGAAAAGAGCAAACGGTTGACTTTAAACAAGATGTTAGTGGGTTAGTTGCTAATGTCCAAAATAAAGGAACTGTTCATTCTAACCCTATCATTGAGATTGATATTACGAAACCAAATACTTTTCTAGACGTATGGTTCGGCGGGGTATCTTTAAGTGATCGAGATTATTTTCGTATCGGTATGCCACTAAAAACTGTGGAAAAGCCTGTAGAAAGGAATCAACGTATATTATGGGATGAAATGGCTACTACGGTCGGATGGAGTAAAGTCAGCTCAATGGAAGATGGGGAACCGGTTGGTGAAATGAAATCAGATAAATATCAATTTTATTGTTCCGATTTTGGAACTGGAACGGGAAAAGGATGGCACGGTGCAGCTGTTAAAAAAAGTATCCCTGGTGGCCCAGTGCAAGATTTTATTATGCAAGCCTATGTTACATGTAAGAGTAAAAAGATTAACGAAATGGGACGGGTTGAGATAGCGATACTCGATGAAAACAGTAAAGTGCTTTCGAAAATAGCTATGACTGATGTGTTTTGGCAAGCTGAACAAAACTTCGGAACAATGGTAATCGGTTATGATAATAAACTAGGAAGAAGAAGTTTAATTCATGAAAGTGGAGATCACCCAAACACTTGGAATCAATATTATGGGCGATTGTGGATAGCTAGAACAGGGAATGTATGGGAAGCATATATTTCAAAATTCCTCCCAGGAACTGAAAAAGATGATTCAGAACGATTTGTGCGGTGGACAGATGAAAATAACTATCACATGGAAAAAGCAGCTCAAATCCAGATTAGTATCATGCAATGGCAAGATGTACCGCCAGTAGAAGCGATGACAGTTTCTGATTTGAAATTTTGGAAAGTGAATTTAAATAATCAAAATACCCCGCCTTATATAGTAGATATTGGCGATAAAGTTGCAATTGATACAGAAAATAGTCATGTAACGATTGAAGGGAAGGATGCGATTAATATTAAGGACATTTTCAGTAATTTTCCTGTCATTAATAAAGGTATGAATACACTAGAAATCATGCCTTCTGATATCGGAACAGCAAAGGTTAAATATAGGGAGCGATTTAGATGAGAACACCAAGCGGATTACTTCATGTTGTTGATTTCAAAACAGATCAAATTCTATCCGCTATTCAACCAAAGGACTACTGGGAAGATAAACGTCATTGGGAAATCAAGAATAATATTGATATGCTGGAGTTCAAAACTTTTGACGGCACCCCACATGCGATTACATTGCAACAGCAGAACTTGGTTTTAAAGGAAGTACGTGATGGTCGAATTGTTCCGTATGTTATTAATAATGAAGTAGAAAAAGACTCTGATGATAGATCGCTCACTGTACATGCTTCTGGTGCCTGGGTTCAAATAGCCAAAGATGGGATTATTAAACCTCAACGTATAGAGAGCGAAACAGTTAATACGTTTATTGATATGGCTCTTGCCGATTCAAAATGGCAACGTGGAATAACGGATTATTCTTCATTCCACACGATGACTATTGATGAATTCATCGATCCCCTCACTTTTTTAAAGAAAATCGCGGCTTTGTTTGAGTTAGAAATCCAATATCGCGTTGAGGTATCCGGTTCTCAAATTACTGGATGGTACGTCGATATGATAAAGAAACGAGGGAGAGAAACAGGGAAGGAAGTAACCTTGGGAAAAGACTTAGTAGGCATTAGACGCATTGAACATTCCAGGGATATTTGTACCGCCTTAATCGGATTTGTACGGGGCGAAGGTGATAAACTTATCACGATTGAGAGTATTAATAACGGGCTTCTTTATATTACAGATAGTGATGCCTTTCAACGATGGAATGCGCATGGTAAGCATAAAATTGGTTTCTACACTCCGGAAACAGAAGACCAAAATATGACACCGCAACGATTAATGACTTTGATGAAGACGGAATTAAAGAAGCGTGTCAATTCTTCAGTTTCTTATGAAGTAGAAGCACAATCGATTGGACGTATTTTTGGACTAGTACATGAACTAATTAATGAGGGCGATACGATTCGAATCAAAGATACAGGATTCACACCTAAGTTATACCTTGAAGCACGTGTAATTGCTGGTGATGAATCTTTTACGGACCCTACACAAGATAAATATGTGTTTGGTGATTATCGCGAAATTACTGATCCAAACGAAGAACTACGAAAAATTTACAATCGAATCTTGGGGTCATTAGGTAATAAACAAGAGCTGATAGATCAGTTAGATAAATTAGTGAAAGATGCAAACGAAACAGCTAGTAATGCTAAGAAAGAATCCGAAGCAGCGAAAACATTGGCTGAAAAAGTTCAAGAGAATCTTAAAAATAACACGGTAGAAATAATTGAAGCTAAGAATCCACCGACAACAGGACTGAAGCCTTATAAAACACTTTGGCGTGATATTAGCAATGGTAAGCCTGGTATCTTAAAAATATGGACAGGTACAGCTTGGGAATCTGTTGTACCCGATGTAGAGTCTGTCAAAAAAGAAACACTTGAACAGGTTAATAAAGATATTGAATCAACAAAAACAGAATTAAATCAAAAGGTTCAAGAGACACAAAATCAGGCGACGGGACAATTCAACGAAATAAAGGAAAGTTTACAAGGTGTCAACCGTACAATCTCTAATATTGAAAATAAACAAGGTGAAATTGATAAGAAAGTAACTAAGTTTGAACAGGATTCTAATGGATTTAAAACTTCTATTGAATCATTAACGAAAAAAGATACTGAAATTAGTAATAAATTAAATACTGTCGAATCAAATGCGGAAGGTACAAAAAGGGCTATTTCTGATGTGCAACAAACAACAAGTGAACTAAAGAAAACAACTACTGAAATAGAAGAAAAAGCTGGGAAAATCAGTGAGAAGTTAACGAGTGTAGAAACAAAGGTTAATAGTGATAAAACTGGTGGACGTAACCTTTTATTAAAATCAAATGTTAAATATGAAAAAACAGACTATCTAATCAATCAATATTCTCTAACTGAAAATTTCTTTGCGGGTGAGGAATATACCTTTGTAATTAAAGGAAGTGTCCCACAAGGGCAGAAATTTGGAATTTGGCAGAATGGTGGGTCTAGCAATGTTGGATATGCAACAAGTGTTTACGCTAATGGAATAACTTATCTAACCTTTAAAGCTGTTGTGGCTACAAGTGGAAATGAACGAAAGTTAAGCTTATATAACTATCCGAGTAGTACTACGAAATCTATTGTGGAATGGGTTGCCTTGTATAAAGGGAATAAGCCGCAGGATTGGACGACACCGCCTGAAGAGCAGGTAACAACAGATGAATTTACCAAGAAAACAACTGAGATTGAAAAAAGTGTGGATGTCGTAAAAAACACTGTAACCAGTGTTCAAAATAGCCAGGCTGGATTCGAAAAGCGTATGACTACAGTAGAGCAAACAGCAACGGGGTTATCTTCCACAGTGAGCAATTTAAATAATGTAGTATCAGATCAAGGGAAAAAGCTTACTGAAGCAAATTCAAAACTCGAACAACAGGCAACAGCAATTGGAGCGAAAGTTGAGCTTAAACAAGTAGAGAATTATGTTGCTGGATTTAAGATACCTGAGTTGAAGCAAACCGTTGATAAAAATAAACAAGATTTGTTGGGCGAATTAGCTAACAAACTTGCAACTGAGCAATTTAATCAAAAAATGACTTTGATTGATAACCGCTTTACTATCAATGAACAGGGAATCAATGCTTCAGCCAAAAAGACAGAGGTATATACAAAAGATCAAGCAAATGGGCAATTTGCCACATCATCTTACGTAAGAGATATGGAAACCCGTCTCCAGTTAACTGAAAAGGGCGTTAGTATATCTGTAAAAGAAAATGATGTAATCGCAGCTTTCAATATGAGTAAAGAAAACATTACTTTGAATGCAAACAGAATTAACTTAGTAGGTTTTATTACAGCAAATCATATCAAAGGAAAAGTTTTAGAAGGGGTAACACTTAAAACGAGTGGAAATAGATTTGTTGAAATAAATAAACAAGACATGAAGATTTTCGATTTAGATAAGCCACGTGGTTATATAGGATTTATGGAGACAAATGATGGGAGTATTCAACCTTCATTAGTCCTTGGTTCTGATAATAGAAAATACGCTGGTACAGGATCATTTTATATTTATCAAGTCATGCCGCGAATTAATGGAGTCGATCAACCTTCTAAAGCGTATGCAAAATTTGGGGTTTCTAAAGGAGAAAATGCAGAAGGAACTAATATTTGGTCAAATTATATTCAAATGCAGAATGACGGTGGACATCTAAGCGTATATTCAGATGGACAATTTCGTTTTCAAAACTTGAATGATATTATTTTTGAATCTGAAGGATGGGCTCCAGGATATGGTTACTTCTCTGTAACTACAACTGAACCGCATATTTTTAACAATAACAAGGGACAGTTTACTTTCAAAAGAAAAGGCAGTGACTATAAAATACATTTCATAAACGGCGCCACCGATCATGATTTAATCATGGGTAATGCAATGATAAGATCAAGTTTTGTACAAGGTTATAACAACGGATTACAGATTAAAGATATGATGGGCCAAGGATGGAAAGATATAGAATTAAGAACGCTACGAGCGCAAGAAAATGTAAATGCTAATGGTCAAATGTGGGCGAAAGCATTTAATCCTACATCAGCTAGGAATATGAAAGAAAATATAAAAGATATTCCTTTCTCCGCTCTTGATAAAATCATGAGTTTAGCTATCAAACAGTACAACTTCAAGGACGACATGTATGATCTGTATCAAATGCGTGTGAACAAACCGGAAGAACAAACAGAACCATATACAACAAAAGAAATTGAAACGTATTTTGGTATGATTGCAGATGATACGGAAGATATATTTACAGATAAAGAGAAACGGGCTATTAATTTATATAATACTGTTTCAATCTTTATTGCAGCTTTCCAACAGCAGTATCATCAATTTAACGAAGAGTTAACTACTGTTAAAGGTGAGAATAAACAACTAAAAGAGCAAGTTACGAAACTAACAAACGATGTGTCCACATTAACAGAATTAGTACAAAAATTAATAGACGAGAAATCAGAGTAGCCATAAGCTGGTCTTTTTTTATTATCTAAAAAAGGAGAGAAAAAGATGGATCGTATTGATGTATTATTAAAAACCTTTATTGCCACTTTTGGTGGCTTCTGTGGGTATTTCTTGGGAGGATGGGATGCAACATTGAAAGTTCTAGTAATCATGGCAGCTATCGACTATATCACAGGAGTAGTCGCAGCAGGATATAACGGAGAGCTAAAAAGTAAAGTTGGCTTCAAAGGCATCGCCAAAAAGGTGGTGCTTTTTCTTTTGGTTGGAGTGGCGACCCAGCTAGATGTGGCACTTGGAAGCAATAGTGCTATTCGAGAAGCAACAATTTTCTTCTTCATGGGTAATGAATTACTTTCACTTTTAGAAAATGCTGGTCGAATGGGTATTCCGTTGCCACAAGCTTTGACAAATGCAATTGAAATTTTAGGTGGTAAACAAAAACAAGAAGAGAAAAAGGGAGATGTTCAATAATGGGGTACATTGTAGATATTTCAAAATGGAATGGTAATATTAATTGGCCTGTAGCAAAACAACACATTGATTTCATAATCGCTCGTGTACAAGATGGTTCGAATTATGTAGATCCATTATATAAGGGGTATGTACAAGCTATGAAGCAGCACGGTATTCCTTTTGGGAACTATGCATTCTGTCGTTTCGTTTCTGAAAATGATGCACGTATAGAAGCTAGAGACTTTTGGAATCGCGGAGACAAGAGTGCGAAAGTCTGGGTTGCAGATGTTGAAGTGAAAACAATGAATGATATGAGAGCCGGTGCACAAGCGTTTATTGATGAATTACGCAGATTAGGTGCTCAAAAAGTTGGTTTATATGTTGGCCATCATATGTATGCTCCGTTTGGCATGGCTAATGTAAAAGCTGACTTTGTATGGATTCCTCGTTATGGAGGAAATAAACCAGCTTATCCGTGTGATATTTGGCAATACACTGAAACAGGAAATGTACCTGGTATTGGTAAATGTGATTTAAATGAATTGATTGGTAGCAAATCTTTATCTTGGTTTACAGAAGAAAAGCAGCCAGAGCAAACTGTTTCTAATGGCGGTTATCAATATGTTAAATCTGGCGGATTTGGCGTTTCATTGGTTCCGGAAGTGTTAAACGCTATGACTGAACGCGGAACTAAAGGACAAGTTATCTCTGATCCATCAACTGGTATAGCGTACTTACAAACTGAGGTATTACCTAATTCTGAATTAGATAAAATTACTTGGTGGATGGATACTAGACCTGAAGGGAAATGGTTTTACGAGTATATTAAGAAATAAAATGAAAGAATAGTTTGGTAAAAAACAAAGGCTGTCCTTAATGGGGGGCCTTTTTTGTCAATGGATCACCACAATATAAAGTTCACAATAGCAAAGGGAAAACATACTATATTACTGCAAATGAAGCCTATGTGTATGTGAAGTGAGAAGAAAAAGACCGCCCTTTTTTCGGGAAGGGCGGTCTAATATTATTTACTTTCGTTTAATATACTTTGAAGTGATTGTTCTACCTTATGCATTTCACCTAATACAGGGTTGTCATAGTCACTTGAACAATCAAGATATGCTCTTACTCCACCAAAAATTTTGAAATCCACTCTAGATAGTGAAGTATGTTCTTTAGTTTCTAAAATGGTTACAGCTGATTTATAGCGTTTAATTATATCATCAATCATTCTTTTGCCTTTTACTTGATTTTCTTTTTCAAGAGTTTGAATGATGTTATTCATTTGTTTTTTTAATTCAGTAATATTTTGGTCCTGTGTAAGCATTTAAATACCTCCATTTTCATTTCAATTACTTATTTGGTACTTTTCGTACATCTGAAATCCATTCTAAAGGCCAGTTTTGTGGAAGTAAAACTTGATCTCCACCACCTTTCAACGTAGTCCCGCTCATTGTGTATTGTTCAGCTACTTTTCCAAGATTAAGAGTTTCGCCTTCCGGAACTTTAATCGTAGCCTCATACATTCTACTATTTTTCCATTCCGGTAAAAGAGCTGTATCTAGTTTCGCTTGTATTCGATTTTGAGCGGGGACAGTTGTAGCGAAACCACCGCCTGCATCAGCACTATGCCCAAATGTACGATATAATGTTACCTCTTCATTAGTTTTTACAGTTCTAAATACTCCATCTGTAAATGAATCTCCAATCCAAGGTGGTAAATTCGCTTTTTCTATTTCAGTTACTTGATGATCGATACTTGTAGCATATTTTTTTATGTCTGAGGCACGATCAGCTTTTTTAATAGTATTAGCAGCTTCAACTGCATTCGCAGTCATTTTTACCCCTTTGCCAACTTTGGCAATTTTTCCGACTGGTGTAAGACCAGCTACAGCCATTCCTCCAGCAAAAACCCTTTCCCAAGTGGAAAGTTTTTCGCCAGTAGATGGATCGATACCGTCCCAAGCACGACGAACATCGTATTCACCACTTATTTCACCAGCAATATCTCTAGCTAATTTTTTACCATCAAATCCTTTTTCCTCCGAAGAAAGTTTACCACACATTGCATCTTCTTCGATTGATTTGTCAGCCTGACGCTTCCTATCTTCTTCAATCGCTTGAATAGAAGTAGTCCACTCCATATTCAACACTTGCGTACTAAATGTTCCGCTTGCAGGACTAAATCCTTTGCCACTTTGCACTTCCGCAAGACCTTGTGCGATACTCGTAGCTAGTTGAAGTGCTGTAGCATAGTTATTGCTAGACGCTTGATTAAATTCATATAGGTGATTTAACTTTTCTTGAAGTTTGTGTCTCATGACAGTAAAAAGATTCGCCATAGCGTCCATACTTGGCATCGGCATAGCTTGACTGATAGCTTCCATACTTGCCTTCATTCGGTCAATTTCTCGAATTTGTTCTAATATTTCTTGTTCAATTACATCAGTTGAAGCGACCTGTGATTGAAATTGACTTGGAAAGGCATCATTCTGATGAATTAGTTCTTCACACAAGTAAATAATCCCTTGGGCTAAGGGACGGAAGGTTTGTACAAAAAATGCTTTGGCACTACTATATGTTTGTCCTTGTAGAACAGTATCAATTGCAAAAGCATCAATCGACTGAATAACTTGTTCCATACCTTGAATGGTAGCGGTACATACAGCATTCATATCTTGTGTTTGTGTATGCACTTCCCCTAAATACATATTTAAACTCAAAAATCTCCCCCCCTTTTTTAAACAAGTAAATCATACCAATTTAAGGAGGGAAATGTAAAAATATTTTTTATTTAGCATCAATAATATCAATAAATTTCAACGTTATTTTATTATAAAATGCATCCGTACAAATTATAGATTTATTCAACGGATCAATATCAATGACGGTCATATAGCTAGTAAGTAAAAATCCATCTTCATAATATGTAATCAATATTTCTTCTTCAGAAAGTAGCGAACATAATAGCGTATTCTCAATACGTTCTTGTTCATCCTGGGTTAATGTAGGGCGTTCTACTTTTGTTTTGTCTTTAATAATCTCACGGATACCTGCGAATTGTTCCGGCATCGCTGCGAACGGAGTCCATTTAACCATTCCTCTTCCTTTTGGCATATTAGCGTTGTTCATGCTTTATGTCCCCCTAACAATGTGTTTCTGTATCTTGCTGTTGCACTATTTGTATACGAAATTCCTCTTAATATGCTGTTCTTACCAAATTTAGTGCGTATTTCATCCATTACTTTAGTTAATTGCATTTCTTTTTCTCGTTGTATTACATTATCGAATAGTGAGATTTGTTCTTCGCCTTCATTGATTAAGTTAGTTAAAGAAACATTGATGGATCTAATGGGTTCTCCAGTGTAAAACTCGTGTAAAAAATATGTACAAATCTTATATATATCCATTGTTAAATTGGTCGGTCGGTTCATAGTGTGAGTTTTTCTGAAACCACCAGCGTAATTTTTACTGTAACCAATGGAAAAATGGATGGTTTGAGCTAGTTTGTTTTGCCTTCGCATTCGATAACAAACTTCTTCAATAT
Source organism: Bacillus sp. GMa5/1 (assembly GCF_050172015.1). Classification (NCBI taxonomy): domain Bacteria; kingdom Bacillati; phylum Bacillota; class Bacilli; order Caryophanales; family Bacillaceae; genus Bacillus; species Bacillus sp. GMa5/1. Next base: position 37,257 of record NZ_JBNLYC010000023.1, read on the forward strand.
GCTCCAGTAGAATAATTGGGAATTCTTCTATGGTGTAATCACGCATAAGTATTTGACTCTTACCAATAGACGTTGTTACTGGAACGTATTTCTCTGATATACGGCTAAAATCTATGCCGTTGCTATGTAAGTGTAATTCTTCGCCAATAACCCCGAAGTTTTGCTTTAAGTATTTGAGTGGATATTGCGCCAAGTCTCCGATTGAATGAATTCCTTTTCGGTTTAACTTCGCTTCTGTTTTACCCGAACCCCCCCAAAACTTACTAAGTGGTCGTATTGGCCATAATTTTATGGGTACATCTTCGTACTTCCAGTATGCTATGCAATCTTTCGTTTTCTTTGCTTCCACATCTAAAGCTACTTTGCTCATTAAAGGATTAGGACCAATTCCTATCGTGCATTCGATTCGTGTCTTTGCATAAATTTCACGTTTGAATTTTAATGCGAAGTCGTATGGATCATTAGCAAACAAATGAATACTATCCGTAATATCCATAAAAAACTCATCAATGGAATATTGGTGAAAATCCTCAATAGGCACGTATTGTAGAGCCAACTTAGTGATGAAATTAGAACATTTTATATAAGTGCTCATAATTGGGTTTACTACAAGGATATCTTTGCGACGTGGTATTTCGTATAGTCTTGCCATTTTCTTAACACCCAACGCTTTTAATGGTGGTGTTGCAGCCAAAACAATTGAACCACTCCTATTCACATCACCGACTACAGCTAATTTAGTATGGAGTGGGTCTAATCCCATCTTGATGCAACTGACTGAAGCATAGAAGCTACGAAGATCTACACATAAAACAATTCGATTTGGCAATATTGAATAGTCATACACCGTTATTCCCCCTAAATAACAGAACATTAGTTCTTATTATATACGAATGTATGTTCTTTTATGAAGAGGTTTTTATAAAAAAATAAAAATAGCCTCACTCGTTTAAGTGAAGCTACATCCAAAAATCATTATAATCAACATTTTTCCCTGTTAACTTTTTTAAAGCTCTTATAATCTTATTCCCATTCTTCAATGAAGGTTGAAATGCATCTCCCTGGCATATTCGACTTATCGTTCCTCTGTTAACACCACTTTCCTTCACTATATCCTGTTGTGAAAGATTATTTTTATCAAGAAATTTACCAAAACGTGAACGTGGTTTTCCTAGTCCGAACATCTTTCCTCTCTCCCTCGCTTGCTTGATTGGTAACAAGTCTGTACAAAAATTAAACTTTTTAAACTTCACGAAAGTTTGAATATTGTCCAAGCCGTTCACAATATGCTTTATCAAGGTCGCTACCAAAGTAGTTATTAAACTTATTATCAAAGCAGCTACCAAAGTAAATAGCCTAATTGCTATCAAGGTAAAAATGATTTGTACTATCAAAGTAGCTATCAAGTTAGCTATCAAAGTAACGATACCAAGGTTTTCAATCAATAAACCTAAGTATCATCAGGATTTTAAATTCTGTTTATAAAGGGGAGAATACAATGAACATCAAGATGTCATCAGAAGAAACTTGTGAGTATTGTAAATGCCTTTTATCCGATTGGTTGTTTTGGAGACTGAATGGAAAGAAGTATTGTTCAGAGTCTTGTGCAGAATGTGATAAATAATAAAAGGATGGTGGATTTATGTTTACAAGAAAACAAGTAATCCCTTTTCGTTCATTTATGGATGGTTCATACAAAGATAAAGCACCAAAAATAAGAAAATACAATTCTGTTAGTCCATTAGCGTTTCTTCATATGTCAGACCAAATGATAAATACTTACCTTGCGCTCGGAATTATGGGAACAGTTTTAATTGGGGCAGTAGTGCTGGAAAAATACCTAGTGAAAAATGACCATGTATCCGCAGCTAAACTTGTAAGTGAAGGGATTTATCACGGAACACGAATAGGCGGAGTTTGTCTAATTGGTTATGTATTTATCAGGCTCGTAATTATGTTTTGAGGGGTGAACATATGGGGATTGTAAAGGATTGGCTGCATAAACAAAGTTTGAAGCATCAACTTATAGAGGTATTTGGAAAAGCGGGTTTATATGTGGACCATCAAACGAGAGGTGGGAAAGTACCAATCTATCCGAAGATACATGCCATTTCCTCATCAAAAGAAAATATTCGATATGTATTTACCATTCCAAACGGTCTGGATCCAAAGACAATTGAAAAGAAATGGTTTTGCTTTCAACAAATATTAGGACGGAATGTAGCAATTGAGGGTGATATCAAAAAGTTTGTCCTCAATGTGTTTCATTCGGATGCCGGATTACAACCATACAATTACAGTTATAAGAAATGGCAGCCGTTACTAAAACAGCATCGTCTACCTGTTGTGGTAGGTCGTGACCAATTTGGAAACACGATTACGTATGACATGGTTGATTCGAATACACCTCATTTACTCATAGCTGGAGAAACAGGGAGCGGTAAAAGTAGCATGGTACGTGGTGTTCTATCTACACTCATTCAATACATGTCCCCAGATAAATTACACTTGTACCTGGGAGATTTAAAGAATTCAGAGTTTCATTTCTTGAGAAGAGTCAAACACGTAAAAGAGGTTTGCATGGAAGAAATCGAAATGAAGATAATGCTGCAGAAAGTGTGGAAGGAAATACGCGAACGTAGAAAATTAATGGAAGAGTATGAAGTAGACCATATTGATGAATACAACAAAATGAATCCTGATAATCAGAAACCGTATATCTTACTTGCTATAGATGAAGTAGCTATGTTGCAAGATGAAAAGGAATGTATGTCTACAGTTGAAAAGATATCAGCAGTCGGCAGGGCGCTAGGAGTCTTCCTCATGCTTTCCATGCAACGCCCAGATGCAAAAGTATTAGATGGTAAGTTAAAACTCAACATGACGGTAAGAATGGGTTTTAAATGTGATAGTACGATTAACAGTAATATCATGGGTACACCTGGTTCAGAACACTTGGAACAGTCAGGCCAAATGATTTTAAAATTGAATGGATTAAAGAAAGTGCAAGCTCCTTATTTAGAATTAAGCAAAGCGAAACAAAGTGTTGAACCTTATCGCATTCCTAAAGAGGATATGAAGCTTCAGAATCCTCCACAAGAAGATATTAAACTGTTTGGGGTGTTAGATTATGAAGAGTAGAGACAAAGCGATATTGGGTGATTTGAAACGTTTCAGATGTATGTCTAGGGATGATATTATCGATTTGCATTTTCAAGGAGTTAAAAACGCGGTTACTTGCTGTAACACGGTGATGAAACGATTAAGGAGAGACGGTCATGTGGATGCCAATATCACACAGCAGCCATTTATATATTTTCCTCAACCTAGTACACTCCGTAAAACTAGCCAAAAGATTCCCCACTTCCTTGGAATTGTAGATGTATATAAACAGCTTATCCATTATGAAAAACCGAAACTATTTAAAGTTGAACCGAAATACGGAAAAGAATTCATGGAACCTGATGCATTTACAATATGGCGCCGATCTCCATTCTTCATTGAAGTCCAGAAGTCAGTTTACAGTAAAAAGATTATGCAAGATAAGGTAAACAGATATGAGTTATATTTCCACAGCCAGGAATGGCATAACGAATCGTGGCAACCGAAAGGAACTAAATACTTCCCGTCAATCCTTATTATTACTGATAAACAGTATGATATTAATTCTCCTAACTTACGAATCTTTCAAGCGTCTTCAATTAGCAATTTCATGGATAGTCTTGCTGTAAAAGCATAATAAGGAGAGTTTTATTAGTGGGAATTGTATCCGTTATAGCGTTATGCGGTGGTTTGTTCATTATGTTTGGTAGTCAGGAACGAGGATTCTCGTTAATAAGTCGTGCAGGGATTGGGTATATTGTAGTTCAAATGATTCCGTTGTTTAGGAGGCTGCTAGTAGAGATTGCTAAAGCTATTTAGTTTTAAAATTATAGATATTGCAAGGATATTTTTAATGTGAAGGCAATTCCATTGTTGATTCTAAATATAAAGTTGAATAAGATTTCTTATTTAGCCTCAAAATAATATTGGTATTTGAAACACTAAAAGGAGATGGTTAATATGAGTAAGTCTGATTGGGTTAGTACGAATCCAGCCGGGGAAGATCGTGGGCCAATATTTGTACCTCAAGGGAAAGTTATATCTAGGATTGAAGTAAGAGAACAAGCGGGCTATGGAATTATTGATCTACGTCTTTCTTATCGCGATTTTAATTCAGGTGATGCTGGTGAAACAGGATGGTTGACTAATAATGAAAATGTGAATTGGGTAAGACAAGATGATGTTTCTGAGCAAGAAATAGTAATTGGAATTAGGACTAAAGAACAAGCAGGTCATGGTCTAATTGACTTACAACTTGTGTACAAAAATACCAGAGATGGTATGAAGAATTATGGAAATTGGTTAACAGGTAACAAAGAACAGGCAATTGAAAATGAAGTTACAATATCTGAGGGGTATGTAACTGGAATTGAAGGGAAAGAGCAAGCTGGTTTTGGTATTGTGAATTTAAGAGTAATAAATAATGAGTAGAACCTCCTGTATTTATAGGAGGTTTTTTGCAGGAATTCCCTTCCCATCATGGAATACTGTCACTAGGAGGTGTTGTGACGTTATGACGGACGAAATTGTCTATTCCGCTAGTGAAGTATACAAACGACTAGAAATTTCCGATAGCACCCTTAGAAAGTACATGGAAGTATTGTCACGTGAGGGATTCGCAGTAAAGAAGGATAACCGTGGCAGACGCCAGTACACAGACAATGACATTATGGTGATTGAGAAATTAATTGAACTGAGTAAGCATGACGGTATGACGCTAGAGAAGGCGGCGAAGATGATTGCGCAGCAAATAGAGAAAGTTAATCCTGATCTGATTCAAGAAGAGGCTGAGGAAACGGATTTAGTGCCATTCCATATTAAACAGCAACTACAGGAACAGTACAGCGTTATGGCGCAAGAAATGAATCAGAATATGTTAGCGATGGAGAAACGATTAAGTGAGCAGGCTAAGCAAAGTAATGAAGAAATTAAAGCAAGCGTAGAAGCACATAATGAACGAGTGGAAAAACGATTGGAAGCGCGTGATGAGACTTTGATGAAGACATTACGAGAAATGCAGGAAACGAAGAGAGTGATGCAAGAATTTCGAAATGAGGTTGCTGCAGCGAAAGAGAGGAAGCCGTGGTGGAAGTTCTGGTGAAAACAAGGCGGTTCCCTTGTGAGAGTAAGGTTCCTCTTTGTCTTCGCTACGGATAATGATGCGCTTTGTTAAAACCAATTTAAATAAAACATTTGGAGGAATGGACTTATGTCTAATGAAGTTTTGCCTTTCACAGTAAGACTAGCTACTCCAGAAGATTTTTGGAATATATCAAATATAAACAAGCAAGTTCAACAGTTACATATAGAGGGAAGACCAGATATTTACTCTGATACTTCAGCTTCTTTGGATCACAATGCATACGAAGAGTGGCTTAATGATAAAAACATAGAGATATTTGTAGTAGAGGACAATAATAAAGAGATTCTTGCTTATTTAATCTTAGATATTAAAGAACCAGCCGAAAATCCAAAGTTAGTTGAGCGAAAAGTAATCTTTATCCGCAATATTGGTGTAAGTGAAATATGTCAAGGAACAGGAATAGGAAAAATATTAGTACAAAAAGTATTTGAGTATGCTAAAGAAATACAAGCAACAAGTGTAGAATTAAATGTTTTAGAATTTAACAAGAAGGCTATACGATTCTACGAAAAACTTGGATTTAAAACACAGAGTCGGCAAATGGAATTTGTGTTACCTGATGCTTAAAACTATTTCCTCTATCGATAATTATGTAAATGTGCTAGTGGGGAAACCATTGGAAGTACGGGATGAGATTGCTGCATCGAAAGAGAAGAAAAAGCCGTGGTGGAGGTTCTAGTAAAGGATTTAGAATAAACTACGCAAAAGTAGAAAAGTATACATTTCTACTTTTCTACTTTGTTGGAAGATGTATTTATTATTATATTTTTAACATAAATGGGTATAGTCAGCATTTCGAAAAAACAACGCTAAGCAAAAAATAAGCTGTCCATATAGGCAGCTTATTTACATAATTATCGTTATTGGAAGTTGTTTTTTGTTTTATTTTGGCATGTAATTATAAATAAAAACCCAGTCTAAAACGGTAATACAATGTTTTGACTGGGTTTTATATCAGTGATGATTATAAGTTTAAAAAGCTATTCTATCTACCAATGAAACCACCATCAGATCGAATGAGTTGTCCTGTAATCCAGCCAGATTCTTCACTTGCTAAAAATTTAATGATCTTTGCTGCATCTTCTGGCATTCCAATACGTCCCGTAGGGAAAAGTGGAAGCAAAAGCTTTTTAATAGGATCATTCATCCACCCTGAATCAGTTGGACCGGGATTTACACAATTGACAGTTATACCAATAGGTGCTAAGGCAACTGCAAGTGGTTCAGTTATAGATATAAGCAATCCCTTTGTAGCTATATAAGCAAGATTATTAGGATCTGGTCCTCCTGAAACGAGATTTATAATCCGGCCATTCTTACCCTCAGGAAATCTTTTCTCAAATCTTCGAGCAAACTCTAGGCTAAGCATAATGGTTCCCCGATTATTTATTTTATAATGTTTATCTAAAATATCAGCATTTAATGAATGAAAGTTTGATGGTGACTCATATGTTGCATTATTTATTAATATACTTGGAGTTCCAAACTTATTTTCAACTATATCAAGAAGTTTAGAAGGGGATTTCTCGTCTTCTAAATCTATTTGCATATGACCTACGCGAACCCCTAATTTTTCAAGCTTTCCCCTTAAAATCTTGGGCCAATATTCTTCTGCACCTTTACCTTCTACCTTATCAAAAGGTGTCCAATGTGTAAAAAATATATCTGCTCCTGCATCCGCAAGTGAAAGACAAATTGCTGTTCCAATTCCTGTTGAACGGCTAACACCTGTTACAACAGCTATTTTTCTATATAAGGGTTTCATACTTTATTCCTCCAATTTGGAGAGACACAACAGCATATGTGAATAGAGATGATATTAAATTAACCAAAAGGGCTTTATCAACTTTTATACCTTGTATCCCTATAATATTGTAAAAAAGACACACTTATCCCGTATTCAAAAATGGGATTTTTTCGTATCTAATTAGTCGATTATTATAGGTTAGTTGCCATAAAGTATAAATTCCCCTTTCGCTCATCTCTTAGTTTAAGTTTACCATTAAATTCTTAAATGACAATAAATTATTATAGTCATGCATTATGTATATCCTATACACGTCAGGTTAACATAACTCATCATTATCGGTAGCAAGGAAAAAGGCGGACCCTTACTCTCACAGGGAATCCGCCTTTTTTTGTTCTATGGATCTATACATTTTCTTATACATTCCTATTCTAGCGCGCTTTTAGGGTTATTGTTTGTTACTGGATTACTCGAAAAATTGTATAAATTTATGTATACTCTTAGCGTTGTTTTTTTCTGAAATACTGAAGGTACCTCATAAAAAAGAAGTATCCCTAATTAGATTCAGGGATACTTCTTTTTATATTCCAGTCAATAATTTGAATTTCATTTTCTGCTCTGCAGTTAATTCTTTTTCTACATAATTATCTATAAGTAGATTGATTATTTCATGAGCGAATTTCTTGTTGGTAATTTTCATAAGTGCTTCAAGTTCTACTTTCGATTCATTAGAAACCTTAATACTTCCTTGTTGGTTTTTAAACTTCTTTTTCTCGGGCGCCTGTAAATTCTTGTCTGTGTTTAAATCTAAGTTGTTGGTAATAGGCGTAACTGTTACTACAAATGAATTATTTTTATTTTCCACAGGTACCACTCCTATTTAAACTTTTCACGTGTTATTTCTTTTCCAGCATTTCATAAAGGTGCTTGTACATCCCTTTATAACCTTCAGATTGTCTCGTTGTTAGTTTAGTATTTACATAACTTTCAAGAAGCATATCAATAATACTATTAATCGATGCTTTATCCATGCTTTCTTGTTCTTTTATAAATGGTTTAAGTGTATTTAGCTTTAATAAAACAGCTGGTGAAATTTTAGCCGTTTTAGATGGAACTAAACGTTGATCAGGCTTCTCAGGAGCTGCTACTTTTCCTTTATTGATAATAGGCTTAATAACTTGTTTTTTAACAGGCTCACTATTACGGCCAAAATCGTTAGTTCCTTTTATCTGTACACCTTTGTCATTTAAAGTGTTTCCAGGTTTTGTGACTATAGGCTGAAATGGCGCTTTAGACATTATGAACTTCCTCCTTAAGCGTTAATAGTAGCAAAATAATTTTCATGTTCATTAAGTTCACTAAGAACATCGATGAATAGTTGGTGAGCTTTTTCATCCCACATATCAATATTACCGCTAACGTTTACGTTTTTATGAATACCTTCAATATCGTATACTTTTAGGCGCTCTTGATATCTGACGATTGTATTTAGAACGTTTCCACCATACATTTCTTGGGCTTGTTGTAATACTTTATTATCCACTCGTTTTCCTTGATGTAACATCATTGGGATAATGCCTAAAACTTGTAGGTCTGCATCATATGTTTCTGCTAAGAACTGCATATAAGCGATGTATGTTTGAGCACCTTCTAAAGATAACTCTTGTGTTTGTAGAACGATGATACAATAATCAGCTGCTATCATAGCGTTATCTGAGTAGTCACTGATTGTTGGTGGTACGTCAATGTAGATACGATCATATTTATCTTTTAATGGTTCTAGTAACTTCTTTAAATATGTAATTTGTGCAAGTTCATCCTCTGGGAACATATCAAAGAGGATTTTTGAAAGTTTTCTAAATGAAGTATTAGATGGAACGATATCCAAATTCTCGATAACTGGGATAATCTCATTCTCTAAATTTTGATTTAAAAATGCATCTGTAATAGACTTGTCTATTTGTTCAATGTCACCTGTTTTAGCAAGGACTCTTGTAGCATTCCCCTGAGGATCCATATCCACTAATAGACATTTCTCATTAAATACAGTAGCTGCTTCATAAGCCAACATTGTAGCTGTTTTAGTTTTTCCAACTCCGCCTTTAAAGTTACCGATTACGTATGTAGTTGCTTGTCTAGTCATTTTCGACATTCCTCCATAAAACTCCGAATAAGTATACCTTTGAGTAAAATGTAACATCTATATACAATATTCGCAACAGTATACCGAAGAAAAGTTTATGTTTTTCTAACAAATTTATCGAAAGAGTAGAAAAGTATACTAAAGCGTAAGATTTTTTAGTATACTTTTCTACTTTTCTACTTATACGTAGTTTATAGAGTAGGTGATTTCAAAGGTGTAAAAGTATACATTTCTACTTATGCGTAGTTTAGAGGTGTTATATATATATACCGTTAATAAAGGGTTAATCGCAATTTTAAAGCAGGAATAAATTATAAATATGAGGCTTTAAGTATACATTTCTACTTATGCGTAAGTTAGAAACAGTATACCAAATTTAAAAGTATGGTAGAAAAGTATACTTTTACACTTTTTCGTAGGTATATTTTTCTACTTGTGCGTAGTTTTAAGTTGTCATTTCGCTGTTTACAAACAAAAAAGCTTGTTGTAACGTAGTACACAACAAGCAACATTCTACAAAACAAAACATAATTTGATATTTTACATATACGAAGATCGATAGAACAATTGAATATGAACACAAAACAAAAAGCCACTCCCATATGCTAATGGCTACCAACCTTTAGCGGGAATGACTTGCTCTAGCAAGTGTACCACCACTTGACTAGAAATTAGCTGTATTCAACCACAGTGTTAACGTTTAAGAAGTGTACCACCACTAACCTTAAACAACTATGCCTTTTCACGAGGCTTCTTTGATATACCCATTTTATCTATTGTTTGACTAAAATTCAACTAGTAAATGCTAGAATTGTATTTTTTGTAGTCAAAAGATATATAGCGGGCATCTCTAAACCTAGAAGTCTTGTGGATCTACAGGCCATTTAGGAACTTGGGATGCCTTTTTGTTTTTGTTCGCGTGGAATTGCCTGATACCACGTAAATAAAAACTGATAAGCCGTAATTCCGTGCTTCTATATAGAGGGAACGTGTTACGTGCGTGGCTAGCTGTTGGTCGTGCAGGGGGTACAGAGTATGCGCCTACAAAAACAGCACCTCTCATTGGAATCCTGTTCTTCTGATGAGGGTGGGCGAGAACGTGCCCAGGGACGAATCCCTAAAAGGTTCGGGTGGTTATCGTTAGCATTACGGTGCTAGGGAATACATTCAGTTTGTCGTGTAGGGACGATATTACAAGGACAAGCCATAGAAAAAGGATGTATGCGGTGAAAATCGCTGAGTGAACAGGGTCTATACATACGGATACCTTATAAGTGACCGCATGGCGAAAACAAGACGCTTATCCATCTATTTTGATCGATTACTTTTTTGTGATCTTTCAAAGTAGGGGATAAATCTGCCTTCCAGCCGTATTCCATAATCGTTCCCACATGATAAAAACCCTCAAGACCTTCAGTCAAGCTTAATTACGAAGAAAAGCAGAAAAATATGAGAGTGTTTAACTTATGGGGGAATGAATCACTAAGATAGAGGAATAAATAGAGGATTTACTACTTTTTTGGTTAGAGGATAAGGGGACGGATGGTAGAATAAGTTTTATTGCAAGATTTGGTTTTACACATCGGATATAGTACGTGAAATTTATAAGGTTAATTTCTTGTTTATAGAAATTAAGTATTATTTTACAATTGATTAGAAGGATAAAATTTAAGGGGAATATTTTATGACTAATAATCTTATAGAGAAGAATTGGATAGATGATTTTATTAAAACAGATGTATTTTCAGAGGCTTTAGGTATGGTATGGCGTAATGGTTATGAATCAGGAGGTTATTTTCAATTCACTCATAAGTCACAAGTGATAGTAAAAAAGTTTGCTGATTTCTTTGGGAAAGAAACAAGATCAAGATATTGTGAAGATAAAGGGTATGTGGAATGGAATATGTCTATGAATAGTGACCATCCATTTATTACAAAGGTAAAAGAATTTGGTTGGACACCGATACGAGGAAAATCTAGGTTATTTCCTAAAGGTGAGTTTAATAAAAAAATATTCATTAAAAAATATGTTTTATTGAGGCATGAACTTGGCACGATAAAAGTTAAACGATCTGAAAATAAAATTTATGTTAGACCACGCTTTCGTATTCATGGGTCTGAAGATATCTTGGAGCATTTAAATAATTTTATGTTTGAAGAATTAGGTATTAAGAAGAAAAAATTACAAACTGACGGGAAAATACCAAAAGCAAAAATTTTATATTTTCAATCATACAAAGATATAGAGAGTATTTTGAAATATATTGGAGCTTCAGAGACATTAGAAACGTTGTATTCGTTCGATTTAGGATTTCATGATGCTGAAGAATTTAAGAAGACCGACCTAGGGAAATAAGCAGGTTTTTAGGAGGGGTATTACTATCTCATTGGACAAAAATTTAACATTTTATGATTATAAGAATAGTTTTCAACTTTTAATCTAATGTAAAATTAGTGAGAGGTTTATTTTATATCAAAATGTTAATTAAAAAAGAGTTAGAAGTGATTATTTG